>JAMOQN010000044.1 GCA_027063985.1 Desulfohalobiaceae bacterium | reverse complement strand
GGATAACAGGTATAGTGGCCCAGACAGGGAGGCCCATGGCAATTGCAAATTTAGGCAAAGAGACCCATTTTCTGGATAGAACTGGTGCAAGGAGTAAAATTAATAGAAAAGAGCTCTCATTTTTGTGTGTCCCAATCTTTTTTAAGGGAAAGGTCGTTGGGATTCTTTCTGCTGATAAACTTAGCAGGGAAGTAGAAGACTTAGATAAGGAATTAGAACTTCTATCTTCAGTTGCCCATTTACTGGGTAAGGCGGTCTATTTTAGGGCAGTTGAAGAGGAAAATAAAAAATTAAGAAAACAATTGGCTACTGCTAGTAGGCCAAAGACCAATATAATTGGAAGGTCAAAAGGAATACTTGAAGTCCTGAAATTAATAGATCAAGTTGCCAACACAGACACCACTGTTTTGATCACAGGGGAGACAGGAACAGGAAAGGAGCTTGTGGCCAGTGCTATCCATGAAAATAGTAGCAGGGCAAAAGGTCCTTATATCAAGGTTAATTGCGCGGCAATGCCTGAGAGTTTGCTTGAAAGTGAGCTCTTTGGTCACGAAAAAGGCGCATTTACAGGTGCTCTTTCCAGAAGAAAAGGGTGTTTTCAAGAGGCAAATAAGGGAACCATATTTTTAGATGAGATTGGTGAACTTTCTCCTATGGCACAGGCAAAGCTTCTTAGGGTGTTACAGGATAAGGAAATTCAACCAGTTGGAGCATCTAGGACCATAAAAGTAGATGTGAGGGTGATCGCTGCTACAAATAAAGATCTAGAGCAAGAGGTAGCTAAAGGTAGATTTAGATCAGACCTTTTTTTTCGACTCAATATTTTTCCAATATATATCCCTCCGCTCAGGGAAAGGGGGTCTGATATCCTTTTGCTTGCTGATTTTTTTGTAAATAAGTACTCAAAAATTTTTAAAAAAAATATAAAACGCATCTCTACAACTGCAATTGATATGCTCATGTCTTACCACTGGCCAGGAAATGTGAGAGAGCTGGAAAATTGTATTGAACGTGCAGTTTTGATTGCAGAGGGTGAAACCATTGAGTCACATCATCTTCCCCCTTCCCTTCAAACAAAATCAAAGAGTGAGAAAGGTAAATTTCACGGAAAATTTGACATATTAGTGGCAAACTTTGAAAAGGACTTAATTATTGATGCATTAAAAGAAACAAATGGAAACCAGAGTTCTGCAGCAAAGATCTTAGGAACTACTAAAAGGATTATACAATACAAAATAAAGAAATATGGAATTGACCCAAAAAGATTTAAAAAAAAGAAATAAAAATTTAATATATGAATGCATTAAAAAGATTTACAGACAAATTAAAGGAAAAGAGAGATAAGTTTATTCAATTATGTGAAAAGGATGTGGTGGGGATAAATGCAGTAAAATCATACGCAAAGGAAATTATAGATGTTTTTTCTAATTATTTAAAAGGATTAAATCTTGATAGGTTATGTATTTTTGCATCTGGTGGGCTTGGTAGAGGAGAAATTAGCTTTGACTCTGATCTAGACCTTGTTTTTTTACATCAAAACAGATTGTCAAAGGATTTAAAGTCCCTCATTGAATCCATTATCTTATCTTTATGGGATGCTGGTTTTGAAGTTGGACAACAGGTATCCTCTTTATCTGGACTTATTCGCCTTGCACGATCTGACTTCTCTGTATGCACTTCTCTTTTAGAAACAGAATTTTTAGGTGGCGATAGGTATCTCTATGAAAAATTTAAGACTAGTTTTATTGATAGTTTGAGCTCTACAAGACAAAAAAGAAATTTTTTAAAGAAACTAAGACAATACAGGGATGAGAGAATCAAACAATATGGAGAGAGTATTTATTTAATTGAGCCAAATATAAAAGAAGGATTGGGGGGGATTAGGGATGTACATTGTATTAAATGGGGAGCTGCTGTTTTATTAAATACTCCTGATTTAAATACAATTTTAGCCCTGGGATGGATAAATCAAGATGAACTTGAGTGGATATTAAAAGGTTATGATTTTTTATGGAGGACTCGTATCCAGTTACATAGAATTGGTGGAAACAGAAAAGAACAATTAACCCTTGAAGATCAACACACAATTGCACCTATATTGGGATTTTCTAATGGAGAATTTATATCCTCAGAAGAATCTTTTATGAGGATGTATTATACCCATACATCCAGAATAAAGAGGGTAACAAATTTTTTTATAGATAAACTATTTGATAGATTTGTGGAAAGAAAAAATAAAAAAGAAAAAATAATCCCTGGCCCATTTATTGTCAGAGGTGATATAATAAGATTTAAAGATCCAAATGATGTAAATATTAGGCCAGAAATCTTAATGGAACTATTCTGGAACGCATCAAGATACAAACTTAAGTTTCACCATGATACAGGAAGAATTATAAGAGAAAATCTAAAATTAGTAGATAAAATAAGATCCAATGAAAAAGTTGTTTCCATGTTCTTTGACATACTCCTAAATCAAGAAAATAGTTTTGAAATATTAAAGGTAATGCATGAGACAAAATTTTTAGATACCTTTATTCCAGAATTTTTACATCAAAGATATAGGGTTCAATATGATACATATCATACTTATACTGTAGATGAGCACCTGCTTAGAACTGTTAAAGAGATGCATGAATTAAAAAAAGGAGAATATGGATATCTCTTTAAAGAGGACATAAATGAAAAAATTTTGTTTTTAGCAGCGCTTTTACACGATATTGGTAAAGGTTATGGGGAAAATCATTCAAAAAAAGGAAAGGAGCTTGCCAAGGAGATTGGAAAGAAACTTTTTCTTACCCATGAAGATATAGAACTTTTGTGTTTTTTGATTGAAAATCATTTATTACTTGCAGAAACGGCCTTAAAAAGGGATTTAGAGGAGGAAAAGCCAGTTGAAACATGTGCAATAAAGATAGGTTCTTTAAAAAAACTCTATATGCTTTTTTTGTTGCAAATTGCAGATTCCGTGGCTACCGGCGAAAGGGCATGGAACCCATGGAGAAAAACCCTTTTAGACCAACTATTTATTAAGGTTAGAAATATACTTCAGGGCGAGACTTCAAATGGAAAAGATATTAAAAAACTAATAGAACAAGTAAAAACACAGGTGATAAGCCTTTCAGATAGAGATGAAATATCAGGTGTTAAAAAGTGGCTTGATGGGCTTTCCATGAGGTATTTGCTCAGTCAATCGCCAGAAGATATTTATCTACATTATAAATTGGAACACATATTTTCTCAAAAAAAGGACGTTGTTTTAAATTTAAGAGGTCAAAATGGGTTCTGGGAATTTATTTTTGTATGCAAAGATCATCCAAGACTTTTTGACTTTATTACAGGAATATTGTGGATAAGTGGAGTAAATATATTATCTGCTGATATTTTTACAAGAAATTATGGTGTAGCTGTAGATATATTAAAAGTAGCAAACATACCAGATCCATTTAATTTAGAAAGATTTTGCAATAGAGTTGAAAAAGATTTAAAAAGTTTACTTTCAGGGGATTTGAAATTAGAAGATCTATATAAAAAAAGATATTACAGAAATTTTCCAAAATATAATTATTTAAAGAGAGAAGATAGAGTGGTAATAAATGAAGAGGCTTCTGACTTTTATACAATTATTGAAGTATATACATGGGAGCGTCCAGGAGTTTTACATACTATTTCAAAGATTTTGCATGAGTTTAATTTAAATATTAAAATGGCTAAAATTACTACTCCTGGGGAACAAGTAGTAGATGTGTTTTATGTGACTACTCATGAAGGCACCAAGATATTAGATCCAGAGTTACACAAACA
>JAMOQN010000043.1 GCA_027063985.1 Desulfohalobiaceae bacterium | reverse complement strand
GCAACCATGGCATGCAATTATATTTTATATGGCCTATATGACAGGCCTAAGATAACTGGACCATTTGAGAAGATGTATATGACATTTTTTGAAGAATATTTATCTTACACTGAAGATAAGGAAATACTGGAAGTTATAGCTCCATTTTTTGTATTTAGGGCACTGGTTATAGCATCTCCAAAATGGTATCCAAATCATCCAAAAGAGGTAAGGGCAGGACTTTTCAGATTTATGGAAAATATCTTAAAAGATGAAAAATTTGATTACAAAAATATTAATAAATATATGGAGGGATAAGAGAATTTATGGCCACTACTGGATATTGCTTTTGGTTTGTTGGACTGCCTGGGTGCGGAAAGTCTTCAATTAGCAAAAGGGTCTATAAAGCCCTCTTAGATAAAGGAATAGATGTTGTATATCTGGAGATGGATAAGCTCAGGAAAAAATATTTTCCCAACCCCAAATACACCGCTGATGAGAGGGAAAAGGCGTATGAATTATTTGTGGAAGACGGATGCAGAGAGTTTATGAAAGGAAAGGTGGTTATTATGGATGGCACCGCCTATAAAGTTAAAATGAGGCAACTGGCAAGAAAGAAAATGGGGGAAAAATTTTTCGAGATATATGTTAAGTGCAAGATAGAAACTGCAATAAAAAGGGAATCTCAGAGGGAAAATGGCCTGGTTATGGCAAATCTATATAAAAAGGCACTGGATAGGAAAAACACTGGAAAGCAATATCCAGGTCTTGGAGAAGTGATCGGAGTAGATGTTCCTTTTGAGGAAGACAAAAATTGTGATTTTGTGCTTGAAAATGATGAACTTGAATTAGATATGGCAGTTTCTATGTGTCTTGGATTTATAGAAAAAATTTTATTTAATAACAAGGATTAAATAGAGTAAATTAGCAAATCTCGACGAGGGGTGTTAACGTCAACAAAAAACTTTAAATATCTTTCCTAATCCTCAAACTTGACCTTTGGAACTAGGTGATATTTTTAGCTTTTTTATTAAGTAATTACAGTCCGACTTTATTATTAGATTTAAATTCTTGCAAGTCCTAAAAATATCGTATGTATAACTATTATTAAAAATAGAAAGATAGGACGTGCTATATTTTTTTTCTTTTTTAAATATGTTATTGATATTGCATTGTGGGGACATATTGCAAGACAATCTCCACAAAGGGTGCAAAAGAAATTTATTTTAGCAGTTTTGTCTATTGAAATTGCCTGGTAAGGGCATTTGATTTCACATATACCACATGATGTACATTTTTTTTCATCTACCCTAATTCTAAAAGGATTTACCTTACCCAATGTACATGATACAATGCCAATTGGACACCAGGATATACAATGAGTCATTTTTCCCAAAAATGGTGATAAAATAAATATAAATATAAGACTGATAATTCCAAAAGCAGACACAATCAAAATCAATGTATCTTGCGGAAATTTGAGTAATTTAAAAATAATTGCTAGCAAAAATGTTAAAAATAAATTTATAAACGATATATGTCTAATTAATCTAATTTTGGACGTCTTTCTCAAAGAAGATGTATAAGCATCAAGGCCTCCTACATAACAGAGATGGCTACACCATGCAGGTCCCACTAAAATTATAGTGGACAAAAATAGACATATCATAAAAAAGCCGTGTCCCCTGTATATTGGGCCTCCAATAATTAGCGCTGGGATTGGGAAGTGTAATTTTCCTGTCATAAGAAACTGATTGTTTACAAAAATTCCTAAAAATAACTGAGCGAAAAATACCAATGAAAATAACAACCATATCTTTTTTCTAAGCGCCTTATGATTTTTGGGATCTTTGAATTTATTACCCAAATAGGCTCCATAAACTGCCAAGAGAAATGCTTCTAGATTTCCCAAATAAAGCCCAAATCTATCAAGTATAAGGGGTTTTATACTTAATTTTGCTCTTATAAACATAAGAATAGAAAAAATAGCTATAAAAACAAATATAGAAAGCAAATTATCTTGTATGTCTTGTTTTAATGATTTGTAGTGGGAGAAAATATATAATATCACAAACATATTAAATAAAGTAACTATTCCCATAATTAAAATTAAGCGAAGGTACGGTAAATGGGATAAGATTCTAAAGTAAACCAATTCATGAGTAATTTTTAACCACAAAAAAAAGGATCCAATGAGTAGTGAAGTAGATAAAATGTATTTAATGGGAAAATCAGTAAATAGAAGCGCTCCACAAATTAAATATATCCCAAAATAGCCATAATTTCCAATCTTTAAAAAATGCAGGGACGCAAGAAACAAGGTGAAAAAAATTAATGTCCTATTTTTTAATGTATCCATGTTCAATTTCTTCATATGAGAGGTTGTCTATAATTTTTTTTGCATTGTAAATATCAGGATATTTATCAAAAAGTCCCAGAAAATATCTATAAAAGTCATAGATCTTAAGGGGTTCTATTTTAAGGATAGGTGTAGCAAATTTTGGGTGCCTTCCCAGTCTTCCTCCAACTAAAACTTCAAAAAAGGCTTGTGTGCTAAAAATGGAGCCAGTTGTACATGCCCTAACACAATCCAAGCACCCTAAACACTTGTGTTTTTGTATCACAATCTTTTCTGTCACTGAGATAGCATTTTCTTTGCATGCATTCTCACACTCTAAGCAATTTATGCATAAGGATTCATCGTATCCAATTTCTGATCTCAAGATAAATCCAAGGTCTTTAATCTGGGACTTAGCACATGCATTTGGACATGCAGAGATTCCAATTTTAAGAATCTGATGTTTCCTAGGAAGATTTTCGTCAATTTTAAACCTCTGGTGCCAGGTGGAGTTTTTAGATATATCAATAAGATTTGAAATTATTTCAGGATAAGTTGAAATAGCGTTTCTGCATCCTTTAGAGATGCCTTTACAATACTCAATTTCCACACCTACTATAGATGTAATCATACTAAAGTCCTTCTTAAATTTGGCAAATGGGTTCTCAACCTAAATTATGAAGGTGATAGAAGTCAAGAGAATCCACAGGCCTGTATGTACTCATAAAGGGCTCATCGCCTGGCTTATTAAATATGGAACAGACAACATGACAAAACCCCAATGAAAAAATTCCACCCGAGGTATGGGAAGATTTTTTAAAGGAGCATGTAAGCCGTTTTATAAGGGAAGAGTTAGAGCGGTTTATTGTATCCAATGAATAAAAGGCCAAAGAACTCTTGTTAATAGAGAGGGTTATTAGAGTTGAAGAAGAACTAAAGGCACTTAGGGAGATAGAATCTGCTGGATTTGAAGCGATGGAGAGACGCTTTGAGGCACTCCAAAAAGAGATGAATGCTCTGTTTGAATCGATAGATAAAAGATTTGAAGCAACAGAGAAGAGATTAATTTTTTGCAATGGTTTCTAGGTATAGGTTTTAGTGCTGTTTTATGTTTAACATCCCTTATGCCCCTCTGGTTTAAATTCTTTCAATTCTCATTTCATTAAGTCCTTTTTAAGGAAAAGATTTGTATTCCTTTACTAAAGTAAGAATATCGTTTTTTTCCCTATATTCAGGCACATTTTTTTGGTTGAAGTGCCTGCTGCAAGGACAAAGCTAGTAATCATTTTTTCTGGGCATCTGGTTTGCTGGTAACAGCAGCATGGTATGTGGTGACAGAAACAGACAGTGCTCTTCGCCAGGGAACTTATGTAAAAGGCATAGTCCTTCTTATTTGTCGAAAACGAAAAGGCGATCTCATGGCCTATAGAGAAGACCTTGCGTGGGAAATTCAAGAAGAAGTAGAAGAACAGGTTAAACATCTTATGGG
>JAMOQN010000042.1 GCA_027063985.1 Desulfohalobiaceae bacterium | reverse complement strand
ATTATGCTGAGGTGCTAAAGTTCTATTTCTTCCCAGAGGACTTTTATACTCTTCAGTTGCTCTACACCTTCTATAAGCAATTTTCCCGCAGTTGTTAATTTTTCTCCCTTTATATACATTAAGGTTCTCAACTGTTGAATTGTGTCTTTGAGCACTTCAGGATCAAGTAAAGACTCCCTTTCTACTTTTTTCCATTCTATACGCCCATTTTTTATGTTGTTCTGAATAGAGACCAGAAGTCTTAATATATGGGGCGTAACATGATATACAATGTTGGGCGGCACAACAGACATGGCCCTTTTAAATATCTCCCCTGGTCTTGTTATTTTATATAGACCACCTGGCAGAAGATCAACCAAACCATTTGCCACTAGCCTCCCAAGTGCCTTTTTTACTTCTTTTACATCTTCTTTGGAAAGTCTTCTTATAATAGAATCTTCAAATTCTCCTTTTATAAAAGAGATGGTGTCCAACACCTTTCTTTGCATTGTGTCTATCATAGGAAGTCTGTCTATATTGCTGGCAAGGTAAGAAAAAATCCTACCTGAAGAGGTTGGGTACCCATTTCCAATAAGTTTTTCTCTCTCGCCTATTTCCACCCATTCATCTGCTGGAGATAGATTCTCCATTCTGGTAGTGGAGATAGCCATAATAGCTTTAGAGCTTATAGATGAAAAATTATATCTCTTCCTGTCTTCTAATATTTTTTTACCCAATTCAGTGAGTTCAAAGACGAGTTTTCCATTTACTGTACTTTCTGATTTTACAAGAGAATAACTTTCCAATACATGGAGACTTAAAAGATGATCTATTTTCCTTTCATATTTTTTTGCGAGTTCTTCTTTTATCTGCTTATAAGAAGGATATATATCAGGATTCTCTTTATTTTTAGTCCAAAGCTCATCTATAATCCCAAGGCATAAAAAATCCTCTTCATCTATTTGCACAGAGGGATTAACTGTTATAGGTCCTTCAAACAAGAGTTTAGCTGCCATTAAAAGATGTTTTCCTGCTGGAAGCAAATTATTTTGATCATCTATTACTCCGATTTGCAAAAGCTTTTCCTTTTCACCTTCACTCAATGATTCAAGACTAAGCAAAGAAAAAAGTATTTCATCAGTGAGTGGAAAAGAAAAGGCCAGTCCCTTTATAAGGCCAGCTCTTATCTGTTGCCCTGCTCCTGTTAAAGAATAATTGTTTCCATAAGGCACAGAAAAAGTAAGAAGTCTCATTGCTTCAAGTTGAAATATGTCTTGTTTTTCCAGATCTAAAAAGGACTTTTTTCCAGGTCCTGGAGGAATCTTCTTTATTTTTTCTGCAAGTGCAGGAGAAATAAACAACGATGGTTTTGCAGTTTCGTACGCTTTAAGTATGGAGTCTGCTACAGGCATAATTCGTCCATCTTTTACCATTCCTCTTTTAGTAAGTTCTTCTTTTATTTCTGCATGTTCTTCCACATTTCCCTGGGCAAGCTTTGCAATTTGAAGCATTGAAATTATTTCAGAACCTATTATTTTTGAATTTTCTTTCCATTCATACTCCTTTCCCTGGGCTTTTACATTGGTTAAACACTCATTTATTGCTTCCAACAAAAGATGTCCGCTTTGCGTAAGTTCAAATGTTCCATCTTCTTCAGAGACAATTCCAGCAAGCACTAAATGAAAAAGATATTCTATGTCTTCATCTGTAAGTTCATCAAGCGCTTTATCCAATACTGTTCCCTCGCCCCATTTCTTTTTAATCCTTTGAATAAGTTCAAAATGTTTCTTGGTAATTATCATTTAAAATCCCCCTTTTTATTATTGTAATCTTTTTTTTCTCAAGGTCTCTCATCTTCTAGAAAATTTTTGTATAGCAGTGTTTCTAACTACCCTGAGGTAATATATTTTGACCACTATAAAAGTCTGGCCTGTAGAAGTAATTATAAGGTTAATACTCATTTATTAAAAGTAAAGGTGAAATTTCAAATTTAGTATATTTCCACTTACAAATGAGTAGCAGGATATTGATATAGAGCTTCCAAAAATTTGGACACGTTTTTAAGGCAGAGTTCGGCTTGCCTTTTTGTTCCTTTTTGTTTTTAAGCATCGACGATTTAGTTTTTAATTCCTGAAAATATATTTTGTCTTGTTTCTTAAAATTGCTAACTGGCCAATAATGCATTTTTATAATATCACTCAGTGACGTGGCAAATACCAATTTTTAACATCATTATCCCCTAATAATTGGAACAGTTTTGTGATAATAAATGGATTTTCCGTCACAGGATAGGGATAATGGATAGATTTCAACACCTAAATTCATAGCCCTATAAAATTCTCTGGCAAAGTCTGGATCTGTCTCCCAATTAGGAGAAAAATAGTCAATATTTTTAGAAAAGATTAATATCAATACTGCTGCACGCATGCCTTTTTCTTTTATTGAAATTAATGAAGTTAAATGTTTTTTACCCCTTTTTGTTGGTGCATCTGGAAATAGAGCAATATGATCTTTTATTAGGGTACATCCCTTTGTCTCTATCCATATGTTCTTATCTTTTATTTTTCCCATAAAATCTAGCCTTCCCAATGGGACTTTTACCTCTGCTTTAAGCTCTGAGATTGGAGATAGGGCAGGTATTAATGATTTATGAAAAATAACCTCAGAAAATTTTCTATGGAAACTGGAATTTATAAAAATCCATTCACTATTTTTTCTTGCACAAAGAAGATCCCATTTTGTCTTTCTATTTTTGTTTTTGGCCCTTGATATTAGCACTGAATTTCCCATATATAAAAGCTCCTTTAACCGTCCAGGATCATGCACATGTACCTGTTCAACTTTTGAAGAATCTATTTTGACATTAGCCAAAAATCTATTTGGCCTATCAATAAATATTCCTTTGTGGACTGGAGGGAGCTTTAATATCTCTATCATTTGAATACCTCACATGCTTCCATATACCAAGAAAGATGGGACACGCAAATAATGCACCACTGATTCTCCACTTCTCTTCTCCAATTCACAAGTCACCGCCCACTTCCCTGTTCCCATTCACGACCCACGGTATCCTCTTTCAGTTCACTGTTTACGAATCACGAATTACCGTTCTCTGTTCACTAAAATTAGCCATAAGTACATGATTAAAATGGCCAGGAAAAAAATATTCTCTACAAACGAAGCGAGGAAGGTTATTGGAAGGGTCGGGGGAAACTTCTGGGGCAACGCTTAGGAAATAAAAATACATGCGCCGAGTACCTGACATTTAGGTGCCTGGCCAGAGTATATCAAGATTTAAACTAAACTTACAGCCATTTTTTAGCTCAAATTCAAAACTTCCACTGTCGTTATCAAAAACTTTCTCAAACTTATTCTGGATCAGTGCATAAATTTTGACCTTTTGAATCTCTGGATAAACCAAGACATAAAAGGCTACTTTTTCTTTTTCATAGATTGAAAATTTCAGATAAGTATCTTTTTGGAGAGAAGACTTAGAAGTTATTTCCACCACAACTTCTGGTGGCTCTTTCAGATATGTCAGCACTTCCTTGCACACAACCATCAAATCAGGACGCAGTACTGTTTCTTCATCCACAATCCAGTCCAGTTCTGGATAAACATAACAGGGGATAGAACAATGTTTCAACTGAGACGTAAATTGCCATCCAATTTCCATCAATATTCTCTGATGTCTCCCAAAAGGTGAAGGGGTCATGGCATAGGCTATGCCGTGAATAAGTTCCCAATCCCCTTCCCATCTCTTGTAATCCTCAATTGTGTATCTGGGCAGATATTCATAAACCACAGAGGAGTTCATTGCCTTTTTTACTCCTAATTTTAGAAAA
>JAMOQN010000041.1 GCA_027063985.1 Desulfohalobiaceae bacterium | reverse complement strand
GCAAATTGGATGCATCAGTTCCCACAGTTGATGCATCACTAGATGATGTCCAGGTAACTGATTGAGAATATGCGCCAAAATCTAAGGCAATATTTTTTGCATTCTCCATATTAGTTGCATCTGCGTCTTGATTACCCAAGAAATTTGCCGTGAAAATTGGATATCCTTCTATATTAAATTGTGCAGGTGTCCACGCATCCAGTGAATTCGGATCTCCCGTTGCACCTCCAACTTGCATCCCTAATGTTGCCGGGTTACTGGGATCATCTTCTTGAGCATCCTGAATAGTATATGCAGATTGTCCTATAAGATTTCCAGCACTATCAAAGGTAAGAGTGCCAGTCATTAAAATTCCCTTTTTTGTATCCGTAGGACCCCAAAAAGACCTGTTGTCTTCATCTGGATTTACTGTAACCATGTATTCCCAATATTGATATCCAGCAGTGGCATTTGATACATTAGCCTCAACTTTATCAAAATACACTGTTAAATCATGGGGGGATCCATTTTCATCATAGACCTTTAATGTGGTCTGATAAGAATAAAGATTATCTCCCAAAGGAGGATCCTGGGTCGCGTCCCATTTTTCAAACATTGCAAAAAAGGGATTAGTGGAATCAACTGCCTTTTCTTCGCTTTGAGAATTCAAATTAGCAATTATTTGAACATATTGGGTTGCTTGAGGAGGAGATTGAAAATTTTCTAACCTTATATCTCCATAAGAACCAATAGTATTAACTGAACTGCTCACTGTGGCGGCAGAGGATGTTGTTGTGGCTGCCTGTGCAATATTTTCCTGTTCTACCCTCCAACCTTGGACCACATAGCCATGAGGATCTACTAGATAACCTTCTTTATCAAATCTAAAATTACCTGCCCTGGTGTAATATTCTTTATCTTCTCCTTTAGGAGATACAATAAAAAAGCCCTTACCACTTATAGCTAAATCAGTTGAAACAT
The DNA here is from genome assembly GCA_027063985.1 of Desulfohalobiaceae bacterium. Classification (GTDB taxonomy): domain Bacteria; phylum Desulfobacterota; class Desulfovibrionia; order Desulfovibrionales; family Desulfothermaceae; genus Desulfothermus. The sequence continues at coordinate 2,878 of JAMOQN010000041.1, read as the reverse complement.
TTGTAGATTCCATAGAACCTTGAGAAAAATCTGTTAAAACTGCGGAAATAGAAGCTCCCCTACCAACTTGATCCGCACCAGATGCAGTTGTAATTGACTGATACATGGCATCTTCAAAATCCATTCTACTTGCCTTATATCCAATAGTGCTCACATTGGCAAGATTATGGCCAATGACATTCATCTTTTCTCCGTGTACCTTTAAGCCACTTGTTCCTGCATAAAGTGCAGCACCTAATGACATGGCCTACCTCCTCCTAGTAATATTTATTTTCCTTTATTCGTGAGAATCAGATGAATCTTCAGATTCAGAATTTTCCTCAGAATTTTCAGTAGTTGAAGATGGTTCCCCACTCTCCCCGTGGGGGGAATAACTCACAGATTCTACTTGGTCCATGGACACTTTCCTACCATCTTCCAGTTCTAATATTATATTAGAATCCTGTTTAGTAACTCCCACGACTTTACCAGACACCTCGGTATCTATTAAAACTGATTCTCCGTCAGGTCCTTCTGCTCCAAAAGCCAGAGAATATTGTCCATCAGGTAATACATTGCCATCAAAATCCTTACCATCCCACTGAAAAATATAAGAACCTTCGCTCTTTGGCCCTAATTCAACTGTATTAACTATATTTCCATATTGATCAAAGATATTTACATATGTCCTGGTGGCATCTCCATTTAACTTATATGTAACTTGTGAAATTTCGCCATCTTGTTTTACTATTTCATTTCCTGGGGCACGCACTTCTGTACCCAAAAATTTTAGCCCTGATAAAATATTTGCATCGTCTAATTTAGAAGCAATCTTTTCCACTGTGTCCTGTATATTGTTTAAGGACTCTAAACTGCTAAACTGGGCGAGCTGAGCAGTTAATTGTTTATCATCCATTGGATTTGTTGGGTCTTGAAGTTTTAATTGAGTTACTAAAAGTTGTAAAAAAGCGTCCTTTCCCATTTCACTCTGGGTGCCAGTTGCCCTTGTCTTTTCAAAATCTGTCTCAGCCCGACCCAATATGTTTTCTTTGCCTATATAATCTAAATTCATACTCCTACCTCTAATTTATTATGCTATTACATACAAAGATCCACTGTTCATCCTCACTAAACTGGCCATATTCTCATGATCCATTGCAGATATATCTCCTTCTCCAAGCAAACTAAAATCAAATAAATTACGCCTTTTAAATCTAGAGCTATTATTTTGGGCATGATCCCTTGATCCTGTAAAATCCCTTAAAAAATTTTCTCCCCCAGAAAAAAGGTCATTTTTCACTTCTACCTTAACTACTTTTAAACCTTGCTGTTCAAAAGATTTTTCAAAATTAGCAATGTGCTTATTTAATGCATCGGCAACATCCCTATGCTCAGTATGCAGTATCATAGATACTTCCTTATTATGTACCTGCATGACAACCTTTAACGCCCCAAGCTCTGGTGGATGGAGCTTAATGGATACCTCGCGTTTGCCTTCTCCCAAATTTTTAAAGATTCCCCTCTCAATTTGTCTAAAAATCTCATCTCTAAATTTACTATCAATAGGAACTGATCTCCCTTGATTTCCATTGTCCAACACAAATGACCTTATCTGAGGACCTGCTGCAAAATCATTGGGATGGTTAAAACCCTTGTCTCCTCCACTCTTTAAGAATCTTTTATCTAATGGCACCTCCATCCCTGCTTTTAATAATTCAGATTCTATGTTATCAATCTTATCTTGTAATAAACCAATGTTATGAACTATTTGCTCAATTGTTTTCTGCATCTGTCCTTTTTCTGAGAAGTCTCTATTTTCTTTTGCTATATCAAACACCTTTTTTTGCAAGTCAGCTATTTGATCTTTTATATTTTTAAAATCCAAATATTCGTCTTCATTGTTTAGAGAATATACATTTTGTGAAATATCTTTTATCTGTTTATTGAGCTTATCAAGCTTTTCTATAACTAATTTTAAATTATTCCCAACTAAACTATTTTTTAATTCTCTTTTATCTGGCTCTAATTTATCATTTAGAATAACATCTATATTTTTTTTATTTGCCAAGTTCATCTTTATAAATTTGTTAATTTCAATAAACAATTCAGGATGTTTGTCTTTAATATAAACATTTATATCTTTTATAAATTGATTAATCTTTTTTAAGTCAACAATTTCATTATTTTTTACCTTTCCTTCAATATCATCTAAACCTAACTGCTCATATATCTTTTTTAGTATATTATCTAAATTCATATTGTCTTCTATTCTTTGGTTATTATCACTTTCAACAAAATTAATTTTAATAAGTTTTATCAAAATAGCATCTATATCTCCTTCTTTTGTGTTGCTCTTGTAATCTTTTATATTTAAATATTGCTGCAACTTTCCTATCATTTTCTTTAACTCTGAATCACTTTTTATCTCTTTTTTTAATAAATCGAGTAAATTATTTAATTGAACAGAAGACTTATTTTTAAGTTCAGACTGCACATTGCTTCCATTCTTCGTTAAGTCACTTTGAGCTATTTTTTCATTGGAAGTCATTAACAGCAAAAAGATAAATGCTAAGGACACATCATTTCCAGTTACGTCTTTATCCAATATGCCTCCCTTTTGGGGAGATTTTGTCAAAAGGAGATTTAGATGGTCTAAAAATTGAGAATTAGAAGAACTAGTTACGCTACCGTTAAAATTTAACTTTGGTATATTTACATTTAAGTTTATATTGGTAGGAAAAAATTTCATCTTTCCCTCCTTGCAACCAAAAAATTTCAAATTACATGCCACAAGGAGGGAATAAGCAATTATTCGAGACTTTGGAGACGTCTTTCTACTTGTTCAATAATAAATTCAGGAGTGGAGGCACCAGCAGTTATACCAATGGTGTTTTTTCCT
>JAMOQN010000040.1 GCA_027063985.1 Desulfohalobiaceae bacterium | reverse complement strand
GGGAATAAAAAATCAAAAAGGAGGTGATGGTTATGCCAGGAGGAGATAGGACTGGACCAATGGGCGCAGGCCCACGCACAGGTAGAGGACTTGGGTATTGTTCTGGAAATTCCCAGCCTGGATGGGTATATGGCCCAGGAAGAGGAATGGGATTTGGTAGAGGTAGAGGATGGGGCAGAGGATTTTGGGGTAGAGGAAGAAGGTGCTGGTATGGACCTTATTATCCTGCTCCCTATTCTGTTCCCTATGATGAAGAGACTGAAAAAAGGACATTGGAAGCAGAGGCGAATTTTCTCAAAAACAGGCTTAAGGAATTAGAACAGAGGCTGGCTGAACTCACACAAAAGTAGCCTACTTTCGTGTAGTGGTGGGAGTTGTGTAAAAGATATGTAAATTTAATGCTCTTTAAAGTATTTGTGATCAGTGTGGGTTATCTGGTTTGTGGGAGTGATTTGTAAATTTAATGTTAGGCAGAAGCGAAAAATAATCGCTTCTGCCTATAAAGGGAGGAAATATGAAAATAGCAATAACAACTACAGGGGATGATTTAAATAGTGAAATAGATCCAAGATTTGGCAGAGCAAGAAAATTTTTGATATATGATACAGAGACAAAAGAGTATAAAGTAATAGACAATTCTCAGAATTTGAATTTACCCCAAGGTGCTGGACTTCAATCTGCACAAAATGTGGCTTCAGAAGGGGCAAAGGCAGTAATAACTGGTCACATAGGCCCAAAGGCCTTCAATGTGCTCACAACAGCTAAGATTTCAGTATATTTGACCAATCTAAAAACAGTAAAAGAGGCAATTGATGCATATACAGCAGGAAAGCTTGAGCCTGCCAAATCATTTGATAAAGAGGGGCATTGGATATGAAAATATGTGTTGCCTCAGGAAAAGGCGGAACAGGTAAGACCACAGTTGCAGTTAATCTTGCCACTGCCATTGATGAGGAAGTGGTTTTGTTAGATTGTGACGTAGAGGAACCTAATGCGAACCTTTTTTTAAAGGGTGATTTTGTTGATAGAGAAATTTCATATGTGAAAGTTCCAAAGGTGGATGAGTCCCTTTGTGATGGATGTCGAAAATGTACAGAAATATGTGAATTTAAAGCCATCATTGTTATAGAAAAGGTTCCTATGCTTTTTTATGATTTGTGTCATAGCTGTGGTGCATGTTATCATATTTGTCCTCAAAAGGCCATCAGCGAAGTGGATAGAAGAATTGGAGAAATTAACCATTATAAAAAACGGAATGTTCATTTGTATGAAGGTAGATTAGATATTGGAGTTGCCATGGCACCTCCAATTATTAAGGGGTTAAAAAAACATATTGAGGACGATAAAATCTGTATTTTGGACGCACCTCCAGGAACTTCATGCCCAACTATTGAAACATTAAAAGATTGTGATGTGGCTATTTTAGTTACAGAACCAACTCCATTTGGTTTAAATGACCTTATCTTGGCCATTGAAGTTACAAGACAATTAAATATCCCTTTTGGGGTGGTAATAAATCGGTCAGATATGGGAGATGATAGGGTACACAACTATTTAAAACAAGAAAATATCCCAATTTTAATGGAGATAAAACACGATATTGAAATTGCCAGATTATATTCTAAAGGTAAGGTTATTGTGGAGGAACTTCCTGAATACAAGGATATGTTTTTGGAATTAAAAGATAAAGCTTTAGCTCTTTCAAAAAAAAGGACCGTGGCTTAATTTAAGAAAAAAAGGAGCATGAGTTATGAAAAAAGTAGGAATAATCCGTTGCCAACAAGTAGAAGATAAGTGCCCTGGCACTTTGTGCTTTAAAGTCACAAAAGAGGGTAAAGGAGCATTTGAAGATATAGGTCCTGTTGAAATAGTTGGATTTGTTACTTGTGGTGGATGTCCTGGCAAACGAGCAGTTTCAAGAGCAAAGCTTATGCTAGATAGAGGCGCTGAAGCGATTGTCTTTGGATCTTGTATTTCTAAGAGTAGTTTCCCGTGTCCTCATTTTGAACAAATTAAAGAGGCCACAAGAAAAAAAATTGGAACAGAAATACCAATAATCGAATATACACATTAATCAAATAGATGGGCTATCTGCTCGTAACGTAGAAATGCGTTGTGTGAGGCCAGTAAATTACCCATAAGTGAGATGAACAAAAGGTGAAGAGTTATGGAACCAAAAGAAATTGTCATTATCAGTGGAAAGGGAGGAACTGGGAAGACGTCAATTACAGGTGCATTTGCTGCCCTTTTTAAAAACCTAGTGCTGGCAGATTGTGATGTAGATGCTGCAGATTTACATCTAATTGTAAAACCTGAACTTCTACAAAAAGAAGATTTTTATAGTGGTCATGAGCCAAAATGGATTGAGGAAAAATGTGTTTTTTGTGGAACATGTGAAGAAATGTGCCGTTTTGATGCCATTTCCATTGATGGACAAAAATTTAATTTAGATCTAAATTCCTGTGAGGGGTGTGGAGTCTGTGTTCATTTTTGCCCTGAAGAGGCTTTTTTGTTTGAAGATAGGTGGTGTGGACACTGGATGGTATCAAAAACTAAATATGGTCCAATGGTGCACGCAAAACTTGGAATTGGTGCTGAAAATTCAGGAAAGCTCGTTTCATTTGTCAGACAAAAGGCCCGGGAAATAGCTATTTCTCAAAATATTGACAAAATCTTAATAGATGGCCCACCTGGGATTGGATGTCCTGTAATAGCTTCTGTAACAGGTACCCATTTTGTGGTAATCATCACTGAGCCAACTGTTTCAGGTATCCATGATATGGAAAGGGTTGTGTCATTGACTAAACATTTTAATATCCCGGCCGGGGTTATTATAAATAAATGGGATTTAAATGAAAATATTACACAAAAGATAGAAGAAAAATGTATTAATGATGGACTTGCTTTTTTGGGAAAATTGCCATACGACCCTGTTTTTACTAAGGCCCAGATTAATGGGAGTAATATAATAGATTACAGCCAAACCAAGGTCAAAAATGAATTTGTAAATATATTTAATAACCTAGTGAAAACAATAAATTAACTAAGGAGGATTCTATATGAGAATAGCTGTACCTGTAGCAGGTGGAAGACTTTGTATGCATTTTGGGCATTGTGAACAATTTGCTTTAATTGATGTAGATCCAGAAACAAAGACTATTACTGGGAAACAAATGGTCACACCACCCGTACATCAACCTGGAATCCTTCCACCATGGATAAAGGACCAGGGAGTCAACCTGGTCATAGCAGGGGGTATGGGAGCAAGGGCAATTGATTTATTTAATCAAATTGGCGTTCAGGTAATTGTAGGTGCTCCGTCTGATGAACCTGAAAAAATAGTTGAGGCATATCTCAATGGAACGCTTGAAACAGGACAAAATGTGTGCGATCACTAATTGATCTATGGCTACAGGGCATTGAAAGCCTTTAGGTAATGTCATTATTGAGTTGAGGGTTTAGGGGTTGAGGGTTAAGGGTTATAGAGTTTGAGGGTTGAGGGTTAGAGGGTTACAAACCCAACAAACCCAATAAACTCAATAAACCCATACCCTTGAGCCCTTGGTCTCACCCTAAAAAAGTAAGTCTAAGTGAGTTGGCCCAGTGTACGTACTCAGAAAAAATCTTAGAGTACTTTTTTATGGCAAATTGGAATTCTTCCTTTTGTAAGAAAATCACATCAAGACCAGTTATTTCTATATTTCTACTTGTGATAGAATAAACAGATATAAATTCCCTTTTTTCTTTCCAGAGTTGGTTCCGTATCAACGCCTTGACGGAACATTTGATGTAATCCAATTTGAGCAGATTTTTTTCAGCTAATTCTTCTTCTGATATATTT
>JAMOQN010000039.1 GCA_027063985.1 Desulfohalobiaceae bacterium | reverse complement strand
TCTGCCTTTTCTAAGTTTGATGCAAAGTCGCATTTCTGGCACACAACGATTGTATCCTCGCCTGTATCTGCTAACACCATAAATTCGTGGGAAAAGTTTCCACCGATTTGACCTGTATCTGCCAAAACAGCCCTAAATTTTAGTCCTATCCTCTCAAAAATCCTGGAATAGGCATCATACATTTTTTTATAGCTTTGTTCTGCCCCTTTATCATCTCTATCAAAGGAATATCCGTCTTTCATAATAAATTCACGACATCTCATAAGACCAAAACGAGGTCTGATCTCATCTCTAAATTTTGTATGAATTTGATACAGATTTAAAGGGAGTTGCCTATAAGACCTTACTTCATGTCTCACTATATCAGTGACCACTTCTTCATGGGTAGGCCCTAAACAAAAATCCCTGTCATGTCTATCCTTAAACCTAAGTAGTTCTTTTCCATAGAAATCCCACCTATTGCTCTCTTTCCAGAGTTCAGCTGGCTGTACAACAGGCATCATAATTTCCAAACATCCTGCCCTGTCCATCTCCTCCCTGACAATTTGACTCACTTTCCTAAGTGCTCTAAGCCCCATAGGTAAGAATGAATATATCCCTGATGTCAATTTTCTTATCATACCAGCCCGTATAAGAAGTTTGTGACTGACTATTTCTGCATCTTGTGGATCTTCTTTTAAAGTTGGACAGTAGTATTTACTAAACTTCATAATGAACTCCTTTTCCTTTTTTACGAAAAATAAATATCATTTTTCTTCACTTACCCCATAAATACAAGCCCACCGAGAATTACTGGCATCTCCTGCAATGACCTGTCAGTCTTTAGAATTTTTTATATTATACATTTATTACTTCAATTACCCCTGTCACTCTATCAAAATCTTTATCCATTGTGATTATTTTTAAACCCTTTTCTATTGATATTTGAAATTGATAAGCGTCATCAAAATCTAAATTGTATCTTTCTCTTATTTTTACAAACTCTTTATAAGATGATAATGGGAGAGTCACTATTTTTACTTTTGATACAACATCAACTATAAATTTAAAATAGATTAACTCCTTCCTATGTTTAAAAAGAATTACACCTATTGAATGTAAAGAAAAATCAGATATAACAATCTCATCTTTATATCTCCTTAAAATTTCCTTACATTTCTCTGTCTTTTCCTGCAAAAGCAAAATTTCAAGAAAAATATTAGTATCTGCTAAATATTTTATCTCCATTCCATAGCCTTATGCTGCAATTCTACTGATGTATAACATTCAGCCAATTCTGACAAACCACCTGCCCAATCAAAGTTAAAATCATTATTAAGGATTTCATCTTTATTCTTTATATTTCTCTTTCTCAATAAAAATTCTATAAAGTCTAACACTTCTTTCTGTAAATCTACTGGTAATTCCTTTATCCTATCAATTAGGCATTCTTCATTCATTTTTTACCATCTCCTGTTGTAATAAATATAATAATTCTTTACTTCAATATAATGCTTGATTATACCATATCTATATGGTCTTTTACAGGACTTTATTAAGTTTATCCCAAAATTTTAGAATCTATCAAAAGTATCATTCTCGGCGGTCAAGTGCACCCTTTGTTATGCTCAATATTTTACAAAAGGTTTTCATTGCAAAATCTATAATTATGTTCTTCCTTTCTTTTCTTGCATATATTTTTTTAATTCATTCTTAAATTCAAAAAGCAAACTTTCAGTATTATATACTTTCTTTATAACTTTACCTTCTCTAAAAATCACACCTAGATCCTTACTACCAGCAATCCCAATGTCAGCCTCCCTTGCCTCACCTGGGCCGTTTACAACGCAGCCCATAATTGCCACCTTTATAGGCAAATCAATCTTTGATAGCAGGGGATCAAGCTTTGTTACCAGACCATTTACATCAATCTCTGTCCTACCACAAGTTGGACAGGATATAATTTCCACGCCCCTGCGTCTAAGACCAAGACTTCTAAGGATCTCATACCCAGCTATTACTTCCTGTTCAGGCTCACCAGTAAGGGATACCCTAATTGTATCGCCTATGCCTTGAGATAAAATTAATCCAATACCAACACCGCTTTTTATTGCACCCCTAATACCTGGTCCAGCCTCAGTGATACCTACATGGAGGGGATAGTCACATTTTTCAGAAAACAGTAAGTAAGACAAAAAAGAGTTGATCACAGACGATGACTTTAAAGACACCTTAAAATTAAAAAATTTTCTGGCTTCAATTCTCCTAACCCATCTAAGAGCGCTTTCAACTAGAGCCTCAGGAGTAGGACCCTTATATTTTTTTTGTAAATCCTTTTCCAAAGATCCACTATTTACACCTATTCGTATAACAGCATTATTTGCTTTGCAAGCATCTACTACATAATCAAGCCTCTCATATCCACCAATATTACCAGGATTTATTCTCACCCCATCTGCACCGTTCTCAACTGAAAACACCGCTAGCTTATAATCAAAATGCACATCAGCAATCAATGGTATGTTTATTTTTTCCTTTATTTTTAATAACGCACTTGCAGCATTTTTATTATTTACAGCAACCCTTATAATCTCACACCCAATGGCCTCTAATTTCTGTATCTGGCCTATTGTAGCCTCATAATCTTCAGTTTTTGTGTTGGTCATGGACTGCACCCTAATTGGCGCATCTCCCCCAACATCCACATTGCCAACAAATATCTTTTTTGTGTTTTTTCTTTTGATAAATTCCATATTGCCCTCGCAAATTTTTGACCTTTGATGTTACAAGATAGACAAAACAATCTCAAGCTAAAAGAAATTCCATTTTTCGCTTGACAAAACCTTGTATTTTTTTAAGCCTAAGAACGGCAGGCAGTTTTTTTGTTAATTTTTTATTTTCATTGTTAGGAGAGTTTTTTATGAAGAGGTTGTATGTTGGAAATCTTCCTTTTTCTTCAAAAGAGGAAGAGGTAAGGGAACTTTTTTCTCAATTTGGCGAAGTTACAGATGTTAACTTAATTAAGGATCGCCAAACAGGAAGGCCCAGGGGATTTGGTTTTGTTGAGATGAAAAAAGAAGATGCCCAAAAAGCAATGGAAAGTTTAGATGGAACTGAATTTGGTGGTAGACGACTTAGGGTAAACGAGGCAAGAGCCAGAAGATAATACGTAAGAAAAGACAATGCTGGGCAAAAGCCGCCTTTAATAGGACCATTGAAGGCGGCTTTTTTATTACCTGCTGCATATTTGCATATTTTTCATGGAGGTCATATCAAATGGATGTTAGACAATATGTAATCGACGGTCTATCATATAAAGAATCTTGGAGACTATTAAAAATAATGGCTGAATTTGTAGATGGTTTTGATACCTTAAATGAGATTGGTGCAGCAGTAAGTATATTTGGATCTGCCAGGGTTAAACCTGAAGACCCTGTCTATGAGTTAACCTACAACATAGCCAAAAAACTTGCACAAGAAGGATATTCTATAATTACAGGCGGTGGCCCTGGAGTTATGGAGGCAGGGAACAAAGGTGCTAAGGATGGAAATAGTAAATCAATAGGCCTGCACATCCATCTTCCTTTAGAACAAAAACCAAACGATTATATTGATACAAGACTGGATTTTAGATATTTCTTTGTAAGAAAGGTGATGTTTATAAAATACGCCATGGCTTATGTGGTAATGCCTGGAGGATTTGGCACTTTAGATGAGCTAAGTGAAGCACTGGTACTAACTCAAACCAAAAGGATTAAACCCTTTCCAGTAATTTTAGTAGATAAGGAATTCTGGAGCCCATTAATTGATTGGTTTAAAAACAAACTCCTTGCAAGGAATTATATAAAAGAAGGCGACTTAGAGATATT
>JAMOQN010000038.1 GCA_027063985.1 Desulfohalobiaceae bacterium | reverse complement strand
TTGGGTTTAGTTCCCCCTATCCTTTGAATTTTATAATCTTCTAAAACAGCAAGTAATTTTGCTTGGAGGTATAGAGGCAATTCTCCTATTTCATCTAATACCAATGTTCCACCATCAGCAAGTTCAAAAAGACCTGGCTTACCCCCAACATCAGCACCAGTAAATGCCCCTTTTTCATAACCAAACAGTTCTGCTTCTAAAAGACTTTCAGGAATTGCACTACAATTAATACACACAAAAGGAGCATCTAATTTTGGAAACGAGGCCTTATGAATTAATTTTGCTATAACTCCTTTTCCAACACCAGTTTCACCGTAAATTAAAACAGGAACCTTGGTGTGTTGAAGCTGAACAACTATATCTAAAACCTTTTCCATGGCCTTTGATTCACATACTATATTTGAAGGAAAGTTTATTATTTGCTTTTTCAGCTCCTTAATTTTATATTCATATTCCTTTGCAAGCTTTCTTGCTTCTTTTAATTCTCTGCTAAGTTGCCTCATTTCAGATAGATCTCTTACAGTTGTAACCACCATACTTACATTTCCATCTCTGTCCAATACTGGATTACCAGATACCAATACTTCTTTACCTGTTACTGTCTTTGCCTGTAGAGACATTGGCTTCTTATCTTGTATAACCATTGGAGTAACAAATTTAGATACATATCCTTTTTTTTCTAACTCTGTAACAGTCTTTCCTAAAACATATTCTGGTTTTAAACCTGTTATTTTTGCCCAGGAAGAGTTTACCCTTATTGTCTTACCAGCTCCATCAGTAACAAAAATGCCGTCATATATTGATTCAATTATAGTATTTAATTCATTTACAACCATATGATAAGATTCAAGCTCCTTTGCCAACTTCTCCATCTCTGAAAAATGTTGAAAAAAACTAATAACACCTATTACTCGATCCCTATACAAAATTGGATATCTCTGAACAAATAAAGTTTTTCCTTTAATTTTTTCTCTCTTACCAATTTGTTCTTTTTTTGTAATAAATATCTCCTTTATCTCCTGCCAGGCGTTATAAGCAATATCAGATAAATAGAGTCTATTTGAATTCTCATCAATACCCAATATATCCCTGGCTGCTTTATTTATAAATCTTATACAACTGTCTTTATCCAAAATAATTATTCCTATTTTTATTGAATTTAGGGAGATATCAAACAATTTTTCTTTGTGATTAAAAAAATTCTCCATGCCAACTCCAAAAATTTATTTAGTTGGTGCTAAAAAAGCCTTTTTAAAAATTGCGTAATTATGATTCTTTAATAAATTTAAAATCTCTGAATTATATAAAGATACATTGGCAAAAAACTATGTCTCTTTAATTCCATTACCTTATTTAATATATCTCTTTTATTTTCTGTACTTAAAGGTGATAAATAAATTGTGCCCTTATAAAAGGGACGTTTAACAGTATCTCTAATTAGAGATATCATCAAATCAAAATGCTTTTCTGAAAAAGATAAATCCAGTAAAAAATTTGCCGTTATCTCAATATTTAAATATTTTTTATTTACATACAACATTTTTTCAAAACTTTCTCTAACTTGACTTGAATCAATTGGTTTACCAATCTTTCTCAGGGTTTCTTGATGCACAGATTCTAAGCCTATATTTATAAAAACTTTTGTATCTGGAATTTTATTTAAATATTCAAATACATCTAATTTTTGATTTAAAAAAGATTCAACACTTGCAAACAAGAATATATTTTTATCCTTTACATAAGAATTTTCAATTTGAAATATTTCCATTGCCTTTTCAATACTAAATTTTATGGTTTCAAATGAACAATTAAATGCATCATGAAGACCTAAAAACAGACTTGAATAATTTTTTATATCGCTACTGTAAAATTTCTTTAGACCTCTTATTTGTTCTAAGATATCCTCTTTTGATCTTTCGGAAAATACATCTCTTGATTTAACCCTGCAAAATTTGCAGTGATAAAGACAGCCATCTGATATAATAATTGGTATTACTTCATAATCTACATGTCTTGTATCTGGAGGAAGTACAGTTATATTTGCATTATAAATTTTTTTTAAAAGCATAGCTCTTTTTTTAAGATATCTATTATCAATACTTACTATTTTTTCTATATCTTTCCTGATTTTTTTGGGAATATCCTTTATGGAAACTCTTTTTAATTTTTCTACAATATCTTTCCATAATGCTTTCCCAAATTCAACAATCCCTTTTATATCTTTTTGCCATAAATTATTTGATGGATATTGAAAACAAGGTACATAATATTCTCCTGTTGCATCGTAGATTCCACCATAATATTCCCCAGACGAATAATATATAAAATCATTGGCCTTGGTCCTCTTAATAAATTCATTTGGGTGTATCCAGTCAGGAATTTTACCATGTATAAATTTTATTTCTCCATTTAAATCAAAAAATAGTTTTGCATCCCTGTTCTCAATCAGGGTATAGAGTCCCACTTTTATTGGATATGATAATTTTTTATATTTTTTCTCGCCTAAAAAAGGGCTAATTATTTTTAGATCTTTTAAATTAAAAGTATAACTATCCATTTTCACCCCTGACAAAAAGATTGTTTCGATTTTTTTAATAAAAAATATATGTTTCATATGCAAGGGTGATATCTCGCGTATTCATCATTTTTTTGTTGACTTACGAGTTTTAATCCACCTATAAACCTTCTTCTATGGATTTATTAAAATCAATAATAATGGGCATTATAGAAGGGTTAACGGAATTTTTACCTATTTCTTCAACAGGACACCTCATAATCGCTGGTGAACTATTAAAATTCACAGGGGAAAAGGCAAAGATATTTGAGGTAGTTATACAACTGGGCGCAATCTTATCGGTGGTTTGTATTTACTGGGAAAGATTTTTAGGATTAATTAGGCCCAGTGAGAAAAAATTTAGTGGAATTAATGGGTTATACCTCTTATTCTTAACATCTCTCCCTGCATCAATTTTAGGTCTCTTATTTGAAAAAACAATAAAACAATATTTATTCTTTCCCAAAAGTGTGGCCATGGCGCTTTTTGTAGGGGCTATTATGATTTTTATTGTTGAAGGTGTGAGAAAAACGGAAAAATATGAGTCTTTAGATGAAATAACCCCATATCTTGCCCTAGGAATAGGTCTTTTCCAATGTCTTGCGCTCTGGCCTGGTTTTTCCAGGTCTGCTGCAACGATAATGGGAGGCATGATATTGGGTGCAAACAGAAAATTGGCAGCAGAATATTCCTTTATTGCAGCAGTTCCCATTATGGTTGGTGCTACTTCTCTTGAACTTTTTAAAAATTTTAATATATTTTCATCAAATGATTTAGTTATATTGACTGTAGGTTTTGTTGTATCATTTATATCTGCATATGTAGCTGTTAAGGGATTTATTCATCTACTTGGAAAAACCACATTACGTCCCTTTGGAGTATATAGGATTGTATTGGCCATTCTAGTAGTTATTTTTATGAAATCATGAAAAAATATTGCATTATTTATTTAATCTTATCTTGTCTATACTTTCAATCTTGCACTGTTGTAACTCTTCCGTATAAGGTTACAAAAGCGACTGTAAAAACTACCTACAAACTCACAAAATTTACTGTAAAGACCACAATATTTGCAGGAAAAGTTGTATATAAAGTTGGGAAATTTACCTACGTGGTAGTAAAGGCGCCTTTTAATCTTCCATTGACCCATCCAGAAATAAAAAGCATTGGTGGCCTTCCACCAAAACTTGCAATAAAACAGGGAAAGGTAAAAAATTCCCCCTATGTTGTTTTTGGGAAAAGATATGTACCTATGTCAATTGATCAGGCAAAACACTACAGAGAAGTCGGATATGCTTCATGGTATGGGTATGAGACATTGAGACAAAAGGGTGGACATATGACTGCCAATGGAGAGTTATTTGATCCCCACCAATTAACAGCTGCCCATAAATATCTTCCACTTCCGTGGTATGTGAAGGTTACAAATCTGGAAAATGGAAGGTCTATTATTGTTAGGGTAAATGACAGGGGCCCATTTGTTAAAGGAAGAATTATTGACCTGACCATGGAAGGGGCAAAGAGGCTGGGATATTTCAAAAAAGGGATTGCCAAGGTATTAGTTGAATCAATTGTAGTTGAACAAGGTTAGAGCTACACTCAAAAATCCAAAATTTATACACTATTTTTTACAAAATTGAAGAGAGGTTAGTTCCTTTATATTTGATAGAGAATGTATTTTTTCTTTGGGATATTCATCTACATATTTTGACCTTGGACATATTATTTTGGAAAAGTTTAGATTATTTGCCTGTAAGAGGCGCTTATCTTCTCCAAATGATGGGCGAATAAAACCATTTAAATCAACCTCGCCCCAAAAAACACTCCTATCAGGCACAGGGATATCAAAATAAGAGGAAATTAAGGCCGAGCATATTCCAAGATCCATTGCAGGATCTGAGATTTTTATGCCTGCACTTATCTTTACATAAACATCCATCTCATAAAATCGAAGGGCAAGCCTTTTTTCTAAAATGGCAATTAGCAGATATAGCCTGTTTAGATCAATTCCAAGGGCAGTTCTTCTTGGGTTTTGTCCAAAACCTTTTGTCACAAGGGCCTGGATTTCAATAACCAGAGGCCGCTTTCCCTCCATTGCCATAACCAAAGAGCTTCCAGATGAAGTAGAATCCCTGGAAGTCAAAAAAAATGTTGAAGGGTCTTTTACTATTTTAAGTCCCCCTGTTTCCATCTCCAAGACAAGGATGTTGTTACTTGGCCCAAACCTATTTTTGGTTATTTTAAGGACCCTATATGAGCTGAGTTTATCGCCTTCCATATACAAAACCACATCCACCATATGTTCTAAAAGCTTTGGACCTGCTATTTGTCCATCTTTTGTAATGTGGCTTACTATCAAAACCACAATGTCTTTTTTCTTTGCCTCTTCATAAAGTCTTGATGTCACTTCTTTTATTTGAGATACTCCTCCCATAATTCCTGAAGCTTCAGGAGACTTTATGGTCTGTATTGAGTCTATCACAATAAAATCTGGACTATTTTTCTCCCTGATTATTGATATTATAGGGCTTAGGTTTTGAGTACACAGAAGCTTAAATTTATCATCACAAATACCCAACCTATCAGCCCTTAATTTTAGCTGATACAAAGATTCTTCACCTGATACATAAAGCCCGTTTAACCCAGATTTTATAAAACCCGATAAAAGTTGCATTAAAAATGTGGACTTTCCAACACCAGGTTCTCCAGCAAGCAAAATCACACTACCTGCTACCATGCCTCTACCTAAAAAGTGATCAAAGATAGATGAACCAGAAGATAGGAATTTAATATTGTCCTTAGATATTTCCTTTAAAGAGATTGGGGCTATTTCTACTTGATGGGAGTTTAAGTCATCTTTTTTAGAGAGGTCTTTTATCTCTTCAAGTGTTCCCCACCTGCCACACCTTGAGCATTGACCCTGCCACTTTACAAACCTTGCCCCACAAAAAGAGCAAACATAGCCTTTTTTCATAAATTATATATTTTGATTATTTATTTTTTTCTTCTACATCCAATGCCTGAACTACTTCAAGGCCATATTCAGATACATTTTCAGGGGGATTGTAGAATAAAACCATAAAATCCACGCCTGCACCTGGTTGAAGGTTGGTATTTTTCATAAGTACTCCAACCTTTGAATTTAGCTCCTTTTCAAGATGATCCTTTGTCCATGATTGGAGTTGAAATAAAGAGAGTTTATTTCCACATAAAATAGTCTTTTGAGCAATTTGTTTTCCGTTACTATCATATAGGGTTGCCTTTACTTTAATAAGTTCCTTTGGTTTTTCAAATTTATTTACCGCCCTGCCCTCTATAACGAGTATTTTGCCAATTTTTTCATTGTCCACAAAATATTGTTTTATATCTTCTAAATCTATATTTTTTACAGCCTCTACTTTAGTTGCATTATGGGAAATTTGTTTTAATTCCTTTTTATGAGATAAAAAGGGAATCTTTTTAGAAATGGTGGGATAGAAATACCCAATTATACCAGAGATCAATATTACAACTACTACACCTATTATTATATTTCTTATTTTTTTCGAACTTTTTTCATCAATTGTAGGCTCTTCTAATGATAATTTTATTTTTTCTTCAGTTTTTATTTGTTTTTCTTTATCAATGGACTTTTTAGCTTCCCTATCTATTTCTTTTTCATTTTCTTTTTCTGGATAAAAAGTAAATATATGTTTACATCTGGAGCATTTTAGTTTTGTTCCATCAGGATTTAATAATTCGTCTTTAACTCTGTATTTGGTATTGCACTTTGGGCAAGATATAATCATATTATGCTCCACTTCATTTAATCTGTTATCAATTCATAAATACCCTTTAAATTTCTATATTTTTCAGCACAATCAAGTCCATATCCAACCAAAAAACCCTTTTCTATTTTAAAACCATAAAAATCAATCTCTACTTTCTTTTTTCTCCTCTCCAACTTATGGATTAGAGAACACACCTTTACGTCTATTGGACCACGTGCTTCTAAGACCTTTTTTAAATAGGCAATAGTTGCACCTGTATCAACAATGTCCTCTATTATAAGGACATGTCTATCTTTAACAGATATCTCCATATCTTTTGTAAATAATAGTTTTTCATCAGGAGATGTTCCATCCCTATAACTTGATAGCCTAACAAAATCTACTTCCACATCCATATTAAGCTCTCTAATTAAATCGGAAAAAAATATAACAGCACCTTTAAGTATACACACACAGATAAGTGGATGTGTGAGATTTTTATAATGCTCCGAGATTTCCCTCCCAAGTTCTTGTATCCTTTTTTTTATTTTATCTTGTTCAATAATTAATTTTAATTCTTTTTTCATCAATACCTCCGGTTTTAGCAAGGACAATTACAAATTAATCACCATTGCAATTTCATCACAGTTATCTGGATATTTAGGACAATTAAAACAATCAATCCAGATTTTTTCATGAAGATCTTTTTTATCTACTTCTACAAAACCAAATTTAGCAAAAAATGTCTTTTCATAGGTAAGGACAAATACCCTATAGATACCCAAGGTCAATGCTTCACTAAGACAAGCTTCAACAATCCTTTTGCCCCAACCCTTTTTTTGGATCTCTTCGCTCACTGCCACAGACCTGACCTCTGCAAGGTCCTTCCATATTATTGCCAGTGCTCCACATCCATAGACCTTACCATTGCTATCTACTACCACAAAAAAATCCCTAACACTTGAATACAAATTACTGAGGGATCTGGGAAGTAGTTTGCCCTGATTCCCAAAGGTAAGAAGAAGTCGGTGAATACCTTCAACATCGTGGATTATGGCCTTTCTTAAAATTAATTTTTTTCCCATACTTATTTTGAAATGAGCTTATCAATGGTCCTTTTTAATTGATCCAATTTAACGTAACCTGAAAATTGTTTAGCAACCCTTCCATCTTTATCATAAACAATGGTTGCTGGGATACCATATACATTAAACATCGTACCAATCCTTGGATCTGATGCCAGATAACAGGGATAATTAATTTTGTGTTTGGTTAAAAAATGAGTAAAACTATTCTTACTTGAATCAAAGGAAACTCCTAAAATCTCTAATTTATCTCTGTGGTATTGCTTTCTTAACATAGTCAACTCCTTGGTTTCTTTTTTACAATAAGGACACCATGATGCCCAGAAATTAACAACTAAAACCTTCCCCTTTGAATTTGCTATAATTGAAAGAAGATTATTAGAGTTGACCTCTACCACTGAGTTAGAATATGCTACAGAAGAAGTCATGAGAAAAAGAAACAAACAAAGTATTATTTTTTTTAAACACATAAAATATCTCCTAATGAGAGGATTATGGGAAAACTAAAATACAATAACCCAAGAAAACAAGACAATCAAGCTTCAACTGTTGTAGAGCCTGAGATTTTAATAGAAAAACCAAAGGATTTAAAAGCCAATCTTCCGGTTTTGTCTCCGTCTAAAACCCCTGCAGTTCAGGATGCCGTGGCAAAATATATAAGGGAAGTTATGAAATTTCCCATCTTAAGTCCTGAAGAGGAGTTGGAGCTTGCAAAAAGGGTAAAATATAAAAAGGACAAAGAGGCTGCGTTAAAATTAGTCACTTCACATCTTCGGCTTGTGGTAAAAATAGCCATGGAGTTTCAACGAAAGTGGATGCAAAATCTCTTAGAGCTAATACAAGAAGGCAATGTGGGGCTTTTAAAGGCAGTAGAGAAGTTTGACCCAGAAAAAGGTATTAAGTTTTCGTATTATGCGGCCTTCTGGATAAAGGCATATATACTCAAATTCATTATGGATAATTGGAGACTTGTTAAAATCGGTACCACCCAAAACCAGAGAAAACTCTTCTATAATTTAAACAAAGAACGTCAGGAGCTACAAAAATTAGGCGTTAATCCCGATACTGAAATCCTATCAGAAAGGCTGGATGTGGATGAAAAAGAAGTAATAGAAATGGCCCAGAGGATGGCACATCAAGACATGTCTTTAGACACTCCATTTGGTAGTGAAGACTCAAATGTCACCCATCTGGATATGGTTCCAGCCTTGGAGGCAAGTATTGAAGAAAGGCTTGCCAAACGGGAAATATCTGAACATATAAAAGAAAAGATAAAGGAAATAGAGCCAAAACTTAATGAAAAAGAAAAAGACATTCTATATTTAAGATTACTTGCATCAAACCCCTTGACCTTAAGGGAAATAGGTGAGAAATATGGGATCACAAGGGAAAGGGTGAGACAAATAGAAAATAGGCTGCTCCAAAAGTTAAAGGAGCACTTTTCCTCATCTATAAAAGATTTTTCAAGAGACTGGATCCATGAAGAATAATATATTTGAAATATTAAAAAATGAAACCAAGGCCTATAGTGCAAAATTTAACTTAAGCTTTTATGAACATTTTGCTGCAGAACTCTCATATGCCAAAGAACTCTTTTTTGATCATCCCCTTATCTTAAGGTGTTCTGAAGATGTTCTGCCTTTTTTAAATGATGACTTTGGACATGGGGTTGACCATTCAAAAAAGGTGGCAATAGAGGCAGGGGCATTAGTCTTAATAGAATGCTTCCACAAAGACGCTACACAATGTAGACACTTAGTGCTCCTAGCAGAATTGTGTGGACTTATGCACGATATCTGTAGATTAGAACCAGATCATGCAGTTGAAGGAGCGCACCTGGCCATGAAAATAATTACAGACTTCCCTCTGTCAGATGAAGAGAGGGAAGCAATTTTTTATGCAATAAAAACCCACGAGGCCTTTAAACCAATTGACCCTCCTCCTTCTCCAGAGGCCAAGCTACTTAGCGATGTTCTGTATGATGCGGATAAATTTAGATGGGGACCAGATAATTTTACTACCACCCTATGGGAAATCTGCGACTACCAGGAATGGCCTTTAGAAAAAATTATTGAAAGATTCCCCAAGGGAATTGAGGTAATTAAATCAATATCAAACACCTTTAGGACTTCTACAGGTCAAATCTATGGACCAGAATTTATTGAAGTAGGACTTAAAATTGGAAACTTTGTATACCAAAAGTTGGTGAGACTATGGGAAGAAAAGTAATAACTATTATTCTTGTCTTGTTATTGGCTGGATGTGGCTTGAAAAAAAATTACATTGTCTATAAGCCCACACCAATGAATGTAGATGCATTAGCTACATATCATTATTTAAAATTTTTAGACCTTGCAAAACAAAAAAAATACAAAGAAGCTGAAGATTCCCTAAAAAAAGCTATTAGCTATAAACCTGAGCCTGAATTTTATATAGAATACGCTCGTTTTCTTATCTCTAAAAGAAAGATTAAAGAGGCGGAGGACATTTTAAAGTCTGGATTGCAAAAAAATCCAGGGAATAGGGATTTGGTATTTTTTCTAGCTGATGTATATACTTTTGAAAAAGAAAATTACAATGCATACTCCCTTTTAAAAATATATATAAAGGCACATCCAAAAGACTACCTTGCAAAGGAGAAAATAGCCAATATATTATTTCAAGAAAATAAATTCAATACAGCTATAAAATACTTATTAAAAATTCCTCAAGATAAGAGAACTTATAGGACTCATTTTATTTTAGGAAAGTGTTACTTAAAAATAAATAACAGAAAAAAGGCCATATACCATTTTAAAAAAGCAACAGGATTAAATCCTGAATTTTTGAGAGGATGGGCTGAACTGGCATATCTATATGAACTTGAAAATGATTTGGTATCTGCAGAAAAGATATACTCAAAATTAATCTCAAAAGGATTTACAAATAGAGAACTGATATTTAGACTAATTGATATAAATGTCAAACTTGGGAATGTAGACAGGGCATATTCAATTGCCCAGGATTATCTATCAGATCCAAAGGATATAATAGATGTAATAGCAATTTTTTTACAAGAAAGTCTCTATGATCAGGCAGAAGGATTAATCAAGACAATAGAAAACTTTAAAGATGAATATCCTCAAATTTCATATTTTAATGCAATAATAAAATTAAAAAAATATAAAGATAAAGACGGAGCAATTAAATGCATTGATGAAATTCCTGAAAACAGCAATATTTATTTAAATGCATTAGACCTCAAAATTAAGATCCTATTAAACAAAAAACAATATAATGCAGCAGAGAAAATTTTAGAACAGCAATTAAAGAAACACAAAAATAACATAAAACTAAGAATTTTTTTAAGTGATATATACGTGATAAACAAAAAATTTAATAAGGCAAAAAAAATAATAGAAGAGGGTTTAAATCAAAATCCAGATGATATAAAATTGCTCTTTCAATTGGGAACAATTTATTATAAATTAAATGACATAAAAAAAGCCTTATCCATTATGGAAAAAATATTGAAAAAAGATCCTAATAATGCTTCTGCCTTAAATTTCATAGGATACACCCTTGTTGATATGGGGAAAGACCTAAAAAAAGGATGTGAACTCATAAAAAAGGCCCTAGCAATAGAACCAAACAATGGATATTTTTTAGATTCTCTAGCATGGTATTACTACAAAATAAAAGATTACAAAAGGGCATGGGAATACATAAAAAAGGCAGTGAAAAATACAAAACTAGATCCCACAATATGGGAACATTATGGAGATATTGCCATTAAGATTAAAAATTTAAAAGAAGCAAAAAAAGGTTATAAAAATTCCTTATTAAATGATCCCGAAGACCCATCTAAAATAGAAAAAAAATTAAAGGCTCTTAAATAAGTTAATTCTCTGAATATGAAAAATCTCACTACATATAAAAAAAACTTAGGTCTTTTTATTTTTTTAATAATCATTGGTAGCTGCGCTAGCATAAAAAAAACACATACCCTGCCCTCACCATCTGAACTCTTGAAGAAATACAGGCCTGGAAGTGAACATCAGAGGTGTCAGGCATATGAAATCCAAGGTGTAATTTATTTTTTTTCCAAAAAACAAAATTTCAGGGGTAAATTTCATCTCAAGGGAAATAAGTGGTTTCCATGGATTATGGAAATAAAATCTCCTTTTGGAACTACCCTATTTCTTATTAAAATAGAAAAAAATATGGTAGAAATACTTTCTGTAAGAGAAAATAAACTCTATATCCTCAATAATTCCAAAGAAATATTAACGTATTTTGGCATTAAAACAAAAATACCACCTGAATTTTTATTAAAATTGTTGACTGGAGATTGGAAAACCTTTATCTCTTCCCCAAAAAAAATTAAACAACTCTCTGACGGGGTTAAATATTTTTTTAATGGCCAGTTGGTAAAAGAGGCAAAATTATATTACTATGAGAACAGGGCGCATATCTGGGAAAATCAAGGAGTAAGTATCGACATATTCAATGATTCAAGGATAGTGTTGAGGGATACCAATTTGGGTGAGATGGTTTTTAAAATAAAACGGAAAATATGTGTTAAAGACAGATTCCATTTAGAGGACCTTAAGTTAAAAATCCCATCAAATGTTACTCAAGAGTTACTACAAACTAAAACAAACTAAAAAAGGAGAGTGTTATGTCAAAAGAAAATGCATATGCTGGCACCATGAAACCTTCTCTTTTTAAATCAATTCCTTTAAGTATCAAGGCCGTTATTAGTGAGGTACATTTTAATATTATAAAGGGCCTTAGAAAATGGGAAATAAAAGATTTAAAAAAGAGACTGGACAGGGAATATCTTAATTTAGGGAAGCTTTATTATAATCTTCAAGAAGGTGATGAAAAACAGCAAGAACAAATTGATCTTACAAAAAAGCAGATTGAATTTCTGGAAAAAGAAATCGTTTATCTTGAAAAACAGATTGAAGAGCTAAGGGATCAAATTATCAATAAAAGGACAGAAGAACTTTAAATTAAGCTGCTAACATAGCAAAAAAGCTATTTTCTTCAGGATAAAAATATGGAAAAGAAAATTGCTATTGGCTCAGACCATGCAGGTTATCCCTTGAAAGAGGAATTAAAGAAATATCTAATGGCCAAAGGATATGAAGTAAAAGATGTTGGATGTTACAGTGAGGATTCCTGTAATTACCCTGAGTTTGCATTTAAAGTCTGCCAGGAAGTCTTAAGTAATTCATGTCTAGGGATACTTGTTTGTGGCTCAGGAATTGGAATGTCAATTTCAGCAAATAGGATCAAGGGAATTAGGGCTGCCCTTTGTTTTAATGAGTATATGGCAAAAATGAGCAGAAGACACAACAATGCCAATATATTGTGTTTAGGGGCACGGGTAATTGGATCTGATTTAGCAATAAGTATTGTGGATTCTTTTTTGCGGGAAGAGTTTGAGGGTGGAAGACACCTTAAAAGAATAAATCTAATTGAATCATTGGGCGAAAACGCATAAATGCGTTTTCGCCCTCTTTTGTCTATAAATCATAGGGAGTCAAACTTTCATACCCTGTTTCAGTAACTACCACAGTTTGTTCAAATTGGGCAGAAAGTGACCCATCTTTGGTCACTGCAGTCCACTTATCTGGAAGGATAACAAGGTCTCTCTTGCCAAGATTAATCATTGGCTCAACAGTAAATACCATGCCTGGAACCAAGACTATACCATGTCCCTTTTTCCCAAAGTGTGGAACTTGAGGTGGTTCATGGAATTCAAAACCCACTCCATGCCCTACCATTTCCCTCACAACTGAACATCCCTGCTCCTTTTCTGCGTATTGCTGGATCGCCCACCCAATATCTCCAATACTATTTCCTGGCTTCACCTGGCTAAGTCCCCTTTTTAAAGACTCCTTGGCCACATGGACAATTTTTTTTGCATCCTCAGAAACTTTGCCAACAAAAAAGGTCTTATTGGCATCAGCATAATAACCATTTAACTTGGTAGTCACATCTACATTTACTATATCACCTTCTTTAAGAACCCTATCACCAGGGATACCATGACATATTACTTCATTTACAGAAACACACACACTTTTAGGAAATCCATTGTAATTTAAAGGTGCAGGTATACCACCATTGGAAATGGTGAACTCGTGGACCAGGGTGTTGATATATTCAGTTGTTATCCCAGGGCGGATTTCTTTTTCCACCATATCCAGGGTCTTTACAACCAACTCCCCTGCCCTCTTTATCCCCAAAATATCTTTTTTTTCTTTAAGCCTGATCTTATATTTTTTCCAGTAAAGTTCCTTTAAATTTTTAAAAGAGCGAGCTGCCTTGTCTTTCCTCATACAACACTTTTTATATTTTAAGCCACTGCCACAAGGACATGGATCATTTCTGCCTATTTTCATCTCTTGCGCTCCCTTATTAATTAATTTAAATAAGTTTTACAAAAAACAACAAAGGAGGAATTGTGATAATTGACTTACATCTCCATACCACTAGATATTCCCCCTGCTCCCATCTAACTCCTCAAGATGCTTGTATTCTTGCCATAAAAAATGGACTTGACGCCCTTTTGATAACAGAACACCAAATACAATGGAATGAAATGGAAATCAAGGAACTTCAAAATGAATTTCCTGAGATTAAATTGTATGCAGGGCTAGAAGTTACCCTGTCAGAAGGCATAGATCTTGTGATCATAACGAAAAATAAAGGAATAAATGTACCCTTTATGATCTCTTTTGAAGAACTTTTAAATATTCCCTCTCTAGATATCTCAAAGAGTTTCATATTTGTTGCCCATTTATTTAGGTGGAGTAATCATATTGAGTTTGAC
This sequence comes from Desulfohalobiaceae bacterium, assembly GCA_027063985.1. Lineage (GTDB taxonomy): Bacteria > Desulfobacterota > Desulfovibrionia > Desulfovibrionales > Desulfothermaceae > Desulfothermus. The sequence goes on along the minus strand of JAMOQN010000038.1, from coordinate 5,210 downwards.
GAAAACAAGATCTTTTCACAGATACATGGAATAGAAATGAACTCCATTAATATCCTACTTACCGGCTACAAGAGAGCAAAAAATAACTTCTATGTTCCTGTACAAATTGATTTATATAATCATGTGAGAGATAAATGGAATCTCAAGGAAGTATATAATACAGATAGTCACTCACCACTATGTGTAGGAACTATTGGCAACTATTTAGAAGTGGACCAAATTCCTGAAGATGAAGAGGAGCTTATTTCTGTTTTAAAAACACATAAAATTTACCAATTTCAAAACACAAAACTCCTTGCTAAGTTCCTAAAAAGAGTCTAAAATTTTAACATGTTGATAAATAAGGAGGTTTGAAAATGGAATTAAAACCAAATTGTGCAACGTGTTCAATAGAGGTCTCCGAGAGGATTTGCAGGCGTGAAAAAGGAGGAAAGCACCCCAAAAATTGTCCAACAGTAATAAAAAAAGATCTAATTGAAAAAAGTATATTGGAGTACAAAAAACCAGATGTTTATATCCTTGCCCAAAATGCATCCTTACAAGAAGCAGAAGGATATGGAAACAGGGACAAAGGATATGAAAGGGTAATCCCAATAAAACCCAGGATATTAGAAATAGCGGAATATGCAAAAAAAATGAACTTTAAACGACTTGGAATAGCATTTTGTGTGGGCCTAAGAAATGAAGCCAAGGTGGTGGAAAAATTCTATTCCAATCTGGGATTTGAGGTTGTATCAGTGATCTGCAAAGTGGGCTCTGTCCCAAAGGAAACCATTGGGATTTCAGATGACCAAAAAATTGCCGTTGGAAATTATGAATCTATGTGCAATCCCATATTACAGGCAATGGTCTTAAACTCAGAAAAAACAGATCTAAATATACTTTTAGGCCTATGTGTTGGGCACGATACATTGTTTTTGAAGTACACAGAATCTCCCTGCACAGTGCTAGCTGTAAAAGACAGACTACTTGGACATAATCCCCTTGCTGCAGTCTATAATATTGATAGTTACTATAGGTATTTAAAAACAATAGATATATAATGAGGAATTTAAAAACCTTACTTATAATCTTCATATTATCTCTGTTACCGTCCTCATCCATAGCCTTTGAGAGGATAGTTTCAACTGCCCCTGCTACCACTGAAATACTTTTTGCCCTAGGGTTAGGGGACGAAGTGGTAGGGGTCACAAATTTTTGTAATTATCCAAAACAAGCAAGACACAAAACCCGGATTGGGGGTAATTTCAACTTTAACCTAGAGACAATTGCACTCATTAAACCAACATATCTTATTTTATTAAAAGAAAATTCTAAATTAAAAACATTTTGTCAAAAAATGAATATAAGATATATAGAAGTTACATACAATTCTTTATCTGATATTTATAATTCAATTTATACCATAGGAAAAACTTTTGGTGTAGAGAATAAGGCTAATTCTTTGATAAGAAATATCAAAATGGGACTTAATAAAGTTGTAAGTAAAATAGATAAAAAGTGCAAACTTAGAGTTCTTATAGTTGTTTATAGAGAAATAAATAGATTAAAGGATGTTTGGGCAGCTACAGATAAAAGTTTTTTGGGAGAGATATTAAAACTATGTGGAGCCCAAAATATTTTAGAGGATGTAGACAAACCTTATATAAGGGTATCATTAGAAGAAATTGTTGCTAGAAATCCTGATGTAATTATTGAAGCTTCTAGTAAAAATCTTGGTATAGATTCAAAAAAATCACTAATATTATGGTCTAAGCTGGGTAAAATTAATGCAGTAAGATATAAAAGAATTTATGTGTTATCTAAACCTTATATAACAATTCCAGGACCACGAATTCCATTAATTGCTAGGGATTTTATAAATTGTCTTTATGGTGATAAAATAGAAAAATGATAAAATTAGAAAGAATTTATTTTAGATATCATAATAAAGAGGTCTTAAAGGATATTAATTTAAATGTTAAAAAAGGAGAAATTATAGGAATACTTGGTCCAAATGGTAGTGGAAAAACAACCCTTCTAAAAGTCTTAGCTGGTATCCTCCACCCACAATCTGGTAAAATCTTGATAAACAATACACCATTAACACATTACAAACACAGGGATCGGGCAAAACTAATTGGATTTGTTCCCCAACATATCCCTGCCTACTTTCCTTTTACTGTATATGAAACCATCTTATCTGGCCGTTTTCCTTACTTAGGTCCATTTAACATCTTATCTAAACATGACAGAGAGGCGGTTGAAAAAGCAATAGAACTCACTGGAATAGAACACATCGCCAATAGAAAGTTGACTGAGATATCTTCGGGAGAATTACAAAGAGTTGCCATAGCCGTTTGTCTTGCTCAAGATACAGAAATATTGTTACTTGATGAACCCATATCCAATTTGGACATAAATTATCAAAGGAGAATATTAAATACACTATATTCTCTTAATGAAAAACATAAAAAAACCATAGTTATGGTTTTCCATGACATCAACATGGCCATTAGATTTTGCCAAAAATTATTTTTTTTAAAAAAAGGAAAAATAGTATATGCAGTAGATTCACCAAGTAAAATAAGAGAAGATGTTATCGAAGATATATTTGATACAGCTATTATAGTGTTTGAGACACAAAATAGTAAAATATTCTTGCCTGACATTTTATCGCAAACTGAAGAACCATTGATATCTGTAATTGAAGAAGATAAACAGATCACTGAGAATTATCTAATAGGAGGATTTATTCATGAAATAAAAAATGTCATACAGGATCATAAAATGATTTTTGATAGCATAAGTCAGGAGATACCTTCTAATTTTGATGACAGTATGGAACGAATAATGAAATCATTAGTAGAGGAAAAAATTGACAAATCATTGCATGAAGATATATCCAAAATGATATATAATAATTCATTGTTATTAAAAGTAAAAAAACAAATTAATATGTGTCTCGCTGAAATTAATAGAATTCTCTCATTAGCTAATTTTATAGATAATTACACAAAATTAAATAAAGATACCCTCAATACAATAAATTTAAATGAGGTCTTACTAGATATATATGAATCAAATTTTGAAATTTTCAAAAAGAACAAAATTAAATTTAACATAGAAGTAGAAGATAATTTTATTTTACAAATAAATAAGGAGCATTTACATTCCATTTTAGAAAATCTAATTTTAAATAGCGTAGATGCTTTTAAACATGATAATGATCCCAATAAAGAAAGAACAATTACAGTCAGGAGTTTTATAAGAAAAAACAGGCTCTTTATTCAAGTAGAAGACAATGGTCCAGGGATAAAGGAAGAAGATTTACAAAAAATATTCATACCGTTTCTCACTACAAAACCCAAAAAAGGAAATGGAATTGGCCTATTTTTAGTAAAAAGGTTAGTTAGGCTTTATGGGGGACGCATTTATGTACACAGCTGTCCTGGAAAGATAACAAGCTTTCACATTGTGTTCCCTCAAAATATATATAATAATCCAGATAAAATTTAATAAAAAATCTTTAGCAATGGTATTAAATATGAGTTTAGAAGAACATGATCTTATCCAAACTATAATAAAAGGTAAGATTTTTTTATTATGTATTTTTTTTATCTGTACCATTCTAGCTGCAATAGTAGTGGGAAGCCAACATATCGATCTAACCTATGCACTTGAAAATTTGGAAAGCGTGGAAGCAAACATATTATTTACAATAAGGATTCCAAGGGTAATCTTGTGCGTAATGGCAGGGGGAGGACTTGCTATTTGTGGAATGGTTTTTCAGGCAGTTTTTAAAAATCCTCTATCTTCTCCCTTTGTTCTGGGTATATCTAGTGGAGCTTCTTTTGGTGCAGTTTTAACTATTCTTCTGGGAATAGATTCATTGACTTGCACTTTTATATCAATTTCATCTATCTTTTCCTTTTTAGGGGCAATATTTACAATTTATATTATTTATTTTATCTCCAAGAAAAATAGTTTTGCTATTGATTCCCATTCACTAATTATGGCAGGATTTGCATTAAATCTAATGTTTCTTGGTCTAATTATACTATGTCAATATATTGCAAATTTTACCCAGACCAGGGAAATACTCCATTGGCTTATTGGTTCAATTGATATTTTGGGGTTTTCTGACATTAAAAAGATATTGCCTATGTTTATTATTGGAATATTGATCGTACTTTTAAATCTCTCAAAACTTAATCTGATCGCAATGGGAGACGACATTGCCTTTACCAGGGGCATAGACGTAACTTTTTATTACTTTATTTTTATTTCTTCGTCATCACTGATAATTGGGGCAATTGTTAGTGTAACTGGTCCAATATGCCTAGTTGGACTTATTATTCCACATGTGGTGAGATTGATAGTTGGAGCGAATAACAAATACATATTCTGGGGATCGCTTTTCTTAGGGGGAAGTTTTTTGGTTCTTTGTGATTTAATCTCAAGGATAATGCTTGCTCCAACAGAAATACCAATTGGTGTGATAAGTTCTATTATAGGCACACCTTTCTTTATTCATTTCCTGGTGAGAAAACAATAACGTAACCTAGTTATAATAAAAAATTAGCCTAGATTTGCCCCTTGACAAACCTAGGCTAATTTCAAGGAAACTTTTTATTGTTTTATTAATTTACCTTAAAAACCAATGAACCATTTTCAACGTCTATTATAACTTTATGACCTTCCATTACCTTTCCTGCAATTATCATCTTGGCAATCTCTGTTTCCACCTTTGTCTGTAGGTATCTTCTTAAAGGTCTCGCGCCGTAAACTGGATCATAGGCCTCCCTTGCTATAAATTCTCTGGCTCTCTCTGTTAATTCAAGGCCAATCTTCCTTTCTTGTAGTCTGTTTCTGATCCTCTCAACAAGTAGATCCACAACCTTTTTGATCTCTTCTAACATAAGAGGTTTAAACAAAACAATCTCATCAATCCTGTTCAAGAATTCAGGTCTGAAGTGGGACTTTAATTGGGCAAATACCTGCTCTTTTACACCTGGTTTTAATTCACCAGTTTCAGTTATACCTTCAAGTAGATAATTGGATCCTAAGTTTGATGTCATAATTATTATGGTATTTTTAAAATCAACAGTCCTACCATGACTATCAGTGAGTCGACCATCATCTAATATTTGCAAGAGTATATTAAATACATCAGGATGTGCCTTTTCTATCTCATCTAAAAGTACTACACAATAAGGTTTTCTCCTCAC
>JAMOQN010000037.1 GCA_027063985.1 Desulfohalobiaceae bacterium | reverse complement strand
GAAAATCCCATGCCAGATGGAACTAGTTGTATGCCTTTTTTCTTAAAATAATCAAAGTCAATTTCCACGGGCTCAAATTTAGTAACGCTCCATGGATACCCTTTTTGACCATCTGGTCCTCCAGGACCTGTGACCAGGGCTATACAAATACAGATTTGATCATCTCTTACCTCAGGTTCTATTTCATTTAAATTCCCTTTAAACATGGCCTCAATAAGTTGCCCTAAATTCCTAACCCTTTTTACCACTGCCTGAAATTCTGGCTCTCCAGCCCTTATGTTTATTTCACACACCCTTATTTTTGTAGGCTTAAGCTTACCATCTCCATGGAGTTTAAAGGAGACAAAACATCCAGGATACAAGATGCAGGGTCTAAGGCCACCATTTTCCTTTAGATACTTAACTAGTGGAGCTGCTATAGTTTCCTTAGCCATGTCTATTAATTCTTCTGACTCAAAAGGATGCGGGGATATTGCTCCCATACCTCCAGTAATTGGGTTGGTTTTATCAGATGTGCCTTCAAACCTCTCTGGATAGTCCATTGCTGTAGGAAGTACTTGGTAATTTCCATTTTTGTCCACAAATATAGTAAAGCTGATTTCAACACCAGACATGCGGGATTCAATTAACAGGGGCCACATGGAATTTTTAAACATTTTTTTATAAGATTTTTTGTAGTCTTTTATCAAGGTGGAATAGACCTCATTTATCTCCCATGTATTTAGGATTACCCTTGCGCCTTTTCCCCCTGCGCTAAATGGATATTTAAGTACTGCTCCTCCAAATTCATGGATATAGTCAAGAGAAGTAGATAAAACATCTTTATAGGATCTGGCATCTACTACACACCACTTATCTGCCACAGGAATATTCATATCTTTACACACCTGTTTGCACTTTGCTTTATCCCCTTCTAGAAATGCGAATTCTTTGGTCAATCCAGCTATCTTATCTCCAAATCCTTTTTTGTCCAGTATGTCTACTAAACCCTCAAAGAGTAGGGCCTCAGGCAATGGAATTACAATGTCCAATTTTCCCTCTTTTATCCCATTTTCTATGGCCTGGGAATAACTTTCAACACTGTTATCTTTAGTTTCAATAAATTCAATGGGTATGTTTAGGATTTTCGCAAATTCAGGCATAGATGAGGTGCCTCTTATTACAACCCCAGTGTAACTTCCTTTGTATAAGTCACTTGTAGCCGTGGATACAGTATATGCAGACAGATATGTCCTCCCATCTGTACCTGCAAATCCAATTTTTTTTCTTGATTCCATAAGGTATTGACTCCTGTATTTTATTTTCTAAAAGACCTTGTTTAAAATAAGATAAACAAAATGTAAACCTTGCTTCAAATTTGACGAAAAGTTAATTTTATTAAGAGTTTTAATAAGTTAGTCAGAAAGAATAGGTTAATCATTAATTATCATAGAAAATTCTTTCAAGGTTTTTAATGTTTCCACATTGGGGTCAACAAGATTTTTTGAAGTCTTTAAATATTCATACTTACCAATTGTAATTAGTCTTGGACGAGGCTCTTTTTTGGCCCCTCTATTAATAATATCTAATTTGGGTTCAATGGGTATTGATAGGTCTGCAACAATTATTTTAAAATCATCACCTTCAACTGCCTTTCTGTAAGCAAATATATTGGGATAAGACACTGGATAAAAATCTCTTTTTTTTAGTTCATAAAATAGATATTCTTTTCTTGCTGGGTCGTCTGAAATTACTAGAGCCCTTTGTTTAGTCATTTTTTCCCCCTTTTTTATTTGGTCAAGGTTTTAGACAATTAGGTTAGTTGTTTTTTTATAAAGCAATGCCACTAAAAATAAAGTTAGGTGAAAAATTTGTGATACTTTACGAAACAGATGATCAGTGATATATTCTCCGTCAACTATTAGTCTATCTGTTTTGTTTTGTAAAGAAAACAAAAAAAAGGTGAATTAAAGTGGATGAGAAAATGTGATTTCCACTCCAAATCTTCTAATCTGGGGTGAGGATTTAGAACGATGGCTTTTCTTTGCATAACGTGAATTTTTTCACAAATCTTTTCTTGACAATTTTATTAATTCATATAAGCTGCCCAAAAAAAGCACTATAAAAATGTGAACATAATATCAAAAAAAAACAGGAGGTGTATGGATGTCTAGTTTAATTATTCAGAGGCCACTGCCCCATGGTGGTAGGCTTGTAGAAAGAGTGATTAGAGATAAAGAAGCTGCAAAGAAGATGATCAAAGGTTGCCCTACATATGAAATAAAGCCCACATTGCACTATGAGACCGGTGTACCTGTTCGCAATGTCTATCGTGAGATAATGTCAATTTGTTACGGTTTTTTTAGTCCTGTTGAGGGTTCAATGAAAAAGGCCGAGGTTGAAAGGATTTTAAAAGAGCGTCGTTTGCTCAATGATTGGATATTCCCATATCCATTGGTCTTTGATATCAGTAAAGAAGAATACAAAGACTTAGGTGTAGGTGCTGGTGATCGTTTAGTTTTAAATCTCAAAGGAAAACCTTTTGCGATTCTAGATATAGAAGAAGTTTGGGAAATTGAAGATCCAGAACAGTTGGCTCACAAGACATTTGGAACCCCAGAGGACAATCCAGAGGTTGTGAAAGAGCCTTTTAATAAAAAGCATCCTGGATGGGTAATTTATCGCAGTCTGCAACCAATAGTGCTTGCTGGTAAATACACCATTATCAATGAACCCAAATTTAAACCACCTTTTGATCGTTTCTGGTTTCCACCAAGAAAGGCGCGTGAAGAGTTTGATAAGAGAAATTGGAGGACAGTAATTTGTCATCAAACAAGGAATGTGCCTCACGTTGGTCATGAATTCTTAATGAAGAATGCTGCGTATACTGGCGATGTTGAACCATGTCATGGCATTTTGGTAAATGCAATAATTGGTGTGAAACGTCGTGGTGACTATCCTGATGAGGCAATTTTAGAAGGTCAAGAAGCTGTGACAACAGCTGGTTACATTAAGGAAGATAGGCGTTTAACTTCCATGTGTTTGTGGGATATGCGTTATGGTAACCCACTTGAATCCTTGTTGCATGGTATAATTCGTCAGAATATGGGATGTACACACCACATGTTTGGTCGTGACCACGCAGCAGTTGGTGAATACTATGATAAGTGGTCCACTCAGATCCTATGGACAGAGGGTATTCCAAGCTTTGGATTTCCAAAACCACCAACAGATGTACCTTATGGACTCCAGATCAGACCACAGAATATGCGTGAATTCTCCTATTGCCCAACATGTAAAGAGATGGCATATAGTGAAAGCTGCGGCCATAAACGTGAGAAACTCAGTGGAAGTTTCCTAAGGGGAATGGTTGCAGAGGGTGTACAGCCACCAGCAATTATCATGCGCCCAGAAGTATACAAGATGGTTGTAAAGTGGTGGAAGCACTTCAATTATCCATTCTGCAATGAGAAATATGTAATTAATAAAGAAAAAGAATTAGAAGTGGATTTGGAAGATCTTTAAACTAAATATACTAGGAGGTTAAAAATGGCCTATTTTATAGTGGTACTTTTAGACGATAATCGGTTTGCCAAGATAAAGGGCACCGAGTTGGAAGATAAAGTGCAATATATGTTCGGCGGTGAACTTCGTTGTTTAAATGTTGAAGTGTCTGAAGAAATGAAAGATAGGATACTAAAAGAATTCGATACTGCTCGTATTGATTCCCGCGGTGCAATTACAGATGTACCTGTGGCCTTTTTAAGGGAGCTTTTCAATCAGGTAGTAGAAAAGAAGGATTTAGGAGCTGCTGCCCTTGAGGGAGTTCTTGCCAAGGTTGATGAGATAAAAGAACTTGCTGCCAAGGAATCAGAATTCCTTCCTGCACCAGAAATTGACGTGTAAGTTTGTTAAAGTAGGGTCAGCTAAAATTGGCTGACCCGATTCTTAAAAAGAAATTTTATTGGTAAAGGTCGATTGATTGTATAAATAGAAAGGAATAACATATTGTAATTTATGTTAGATTTGCAAAAATTTAATGCTTGACAACAATGATAGACATTGCTACTTTTTTCACAAACTTTATTTAAGGGTAGTATGGGTCAAGCTAATTTAGAAATTAAAAACAGGAGGTATGAGTATGCCAACCTACGTTAACCCAGAAAAATGCGACGGTTGCAAAGGTGGAGAAAAGACTGCATGTATGTACATTTGTCCAAATGACTTAATGATCTTGGATGAAAAGGAAATGAAGGCTTACAATCAGGAACCAGATCAGTGCTGGGAGTGTTATTCCTGCATCAAGATTTGTCCACAGGGTGCAATTACTGCAAGGCCATATGCTGACTTTGCTCCTCTAGGCGGCACCAGTATTCCTCTGAGGAGTGCTGAGGATATTATGTGGACTATTCAATTCAGGAATGGCGAGGTAAAGAGATTCAAATTCCCAATCAGAACTACTCCTGAAGGCTCAATCAAGCCATATGAAGGGAAACCTGAAGCTGGTGATTTGGAGAATAATTTATACTTCAATGAAACTGAAGTGAAAGTTCCAAAGGAAGTTTTAAATAAAAAATATGAGGTTCAGGAAGCCGATCTCACTAAGACATGGAAGATTGGGTAATAGAGTTTACTTTTGGGTTAGGTAAAAAAGTATAAATAAACTAAACTGATAAAAAAGGAGTAGAAATATGCCACAACTACCAATCAAAGATGAGCCAAAAGGTATACCTCTAGCCGAACCAGAGGTAGTAGAGTTAGAGACCGACGCATTGATCGTTGGTGGTGGTATGGGGGCTTGTGGTGCAGCTTATGAGGCTGTTCGCTGGGCAGATAAGTATGGAGTTAAAGTGCTTTTATGTGATAAGGCAGCAATGGAGAGGTCTGGTGCTGTTGCTCCTGGTCTTTCTGCTATTAACACCTATCTTGGTGAAAATGAGCCTGATGATTACGTAAGAATGGTAAGAAACGACCTTATGGGAATTGTTCGTGAAGACCTTATTTTTGATCTTGGTCGTCACGTTGATAATTCCGTTCATCTATTTGAGGAATGGGGTCTTCCTCTATGGGTACTCAAAGATGGTAAGAGGTTAGACGGTGCAAAGGCAAAGGCAGAAGGTCTTGCTGTTAGAAATGGTGCTCAGCCTGTACGTTCTGGTCGTTGGCAGATCATGATCAATGGTGAGTCCTATAAGGTAATCGTTGCTGAAGCAGCCAAGAATGCCCTTGGTGAAGATAGGTACATTGAAAGACTTTTTATTGTTAAATTGTTACTTGATGCAAAAGAACCAAACAGGATTGCTGGTGCTGTTGGTTTCTCCACAAGGGAAAATAAGGTTTATATCATTAAGGCAAATGGCGTATTGGTTGCCTGCGGTGGTGCTGTAAATGTTTACAGACCAAGGTCCACTGGAGAAGGTATGGGCCGTGCATGGTATCCAGTATGGAATGCTGGTTCCACATATGCACTTTGCTCCCAGGTTGGTGCTGAGATGACCATGATGGAAAACAGGTTCGTACCAGCAAGGTTTAAGGATGGTTATGGTCCTGTTGGTGCATGGTTCTTGCTCTTTAAGGCAAAAGCAACTAACTCTAAGGGTGAAGACTACTGTCAGACCAATGCAGCTATGTTAAAACCATATCAGGATCGTGGTTATGCCCTTGGTTCAGTTATTCCCACATGCCTCAGAAACCACATGATGATGAGGGAAATGAGGGAAGGCCGTGGTCCTATCTACATGGATACAGCAACAGCCCTTCAGACCACTTTTAAAGAGCTCTCCAAGGCTGAGCAGAAGCACTTAGAAGCTGAGGCTTGGGAAGACTTCCTTGACATGTGTCCTGGTCAGGCAAACCTCTGGGCATGTATGAATATTAAGCCAGAGGAAAAGGGCTCTGAGATCATGCCAACTGAGCCATATCTTTTAGGTTCCCACTCTGGTTGCTGTGGTATCTGGGTATCTGGACCAGACGAGGATTGGGTACCTGAAGAGTACAAGATCAAGGCAGATAATGGAAAGGTTTATAACAGAATGACCACAGTAAACGGTCTGTTCACCGCTGCAGACGGTGTAGGTGCTTCTGGACATAAATTCTCCTCTGGTTCCCATGCTGAGGGCAGAATTGCTGGTAAGCAGCTCATTCGCTGGTGTGTAGACCACAAAGACTTCAAGCCAACCATTAAAGAGAGTGCAGAAGAACTCAAGAAAGAGATCTATCAGCCATGGTACACCTATATGGAACATAAGGATGAGTCCACTGATCCTAATGTAAATCCAAACTTCATTACTCCAAGAAACTTCATGTTCAGACTTATTAAGCACACAGACGAATATGGTGGTGGATGTGCAACCTACTACATGACTTCTGAGGCAATGTTAAAAGTTGGATTTGAACTACTTGATATGCTTGAAGAAGACTCAAAGAAGCTCGCTGCTAGAGACTTACACGAGCTCATGAGGTGTTGGGAACAGTATCACAGACTATGGACTGTAAGGCTTCATATGCTCCATATTGACTTCAGGAAAGAGACCCGTTATCCTGGCTTCTACTACAGGGCAGATTACATGGGTCTTGATGATTCCAAATGGAGATGTTTTGTAAATTCCAAGTATGATCCTGAGAAGAAAGAGATTACTCTGTTCAAGAGACCTTATATCCAGATCATTCCTGATCCATATGCACCATAGTTGATGTAATGGAAATAGAGGGCAGGATCTAAAATAGGTCCTGCCCTTTTTTTGATACCTTTTTTTAAATGATCTTGAGGGAATATTACTCGTGGAGTAAGATTCCCTCAAGGGCACATTTAAAAGCATATTTGTTAGTTTTTGGGTTGCCTAAATAATGACTATGAGATAAGACATGTCATGTTTACACTTCTAGGCAGGTGATGAAGATTGGTGTATCATGGGAGTCTTAAGGCGATTATTGGTATAAGCTCTGTTATAGGGAGGATGAAATGTCAAAAAGTATTTTAGTAATTGGGGGTGGCTTCAGCGGCATAACTGCGGCCTTAGAAGCGGCTGAGGTTGGCCATGAAGTCTATCTCGTAGAAAAAAGGCCTTTTTTAGGCGGTCGGGTGATGCAACTTAATAAGTATTTTCCTAAGTTGTGTCCCCCATCCTGTGGTCTGGAGATCCAGTTTCAAAGGATCAAGAAAAATCCAAATGTAAAGGTATTTACCTTATCTGAAGTGGTGTCAGTTAGTGGAAGTGCAGGTAATTATGAAGTGGCAGTTAGGATAAAGCCAAGATATACTGCCCCTCGTAGTTGTGATTTGTCAGAACTTGCTGCAAAGCTCTCTGCCAATGTAAAGAATGAATTTGAATTTGGTCTATCATCTAGAAAACCCCTTTATATGGATGCCCCTTTTGCATATCCTGGACGGTATGTTCTTGAATTAGATCATGTATCAGAAGAGGAAAAGAAACTTTTGTCAAAGAGCCCATTTATTAATTTAAAAGATGAAGAAAAGACTATCACTCTGAACGTTGGGAGCATTATTATTGCCACTGGTTGGAAGCCCTATGATGTGACCAATTTGACAAATCTTGGAGCAGGTAAGATCGCAAACTGTATATCCAATATGCAGATGGAAAGGCTTGCTTCTCCATTTGGTCCTACAAATGGTAAGATCGTAAGACCTTCTGATGGAACTGCACCCAAAAAAGTGGCTTTTGTTCAGTGTGCAGGATCAAGGGATGAAAATCACCTATCCTATTGTTCTTATATTTGCTGCATGGCTTCATTAAAGCAAGCAACCTATGTGCGTGAACAATATCCTGATGCGGAAGTTACAATATTCTACATTGATTTAAGGACACCTGGCAGATATAAAAAATTTGCTGACAAGGTATTGGCGGATGAGAAGGTAAAAACCATTAAAGGTAAGGTTGCAAAGGTTGAAGAGGATATTGCTACATCAGGTGTATGGGTAACAGCAGAAGACGCTATATCTGGCAATAAGATAACAGAAAAATATGATCTAGTGGTGCTGGCAACAGGTATGCAGCCATCACTTTCAGGGGAGAGTGTTCCCTTTGATGTTCAAATGGATGAAGAGGGTTTTGTTTTTGATTCTCAGGATAAAGGTATTTTTGTAGCAGGTTGTGCAGCCGAGCCTCTAGATGTTATGAAATCAGCTCAATCAGGTACTGCTGCAGCTATGAAAGCCATACAAACGGTAAGAGGGAGGTAAATATGGCCGAGAAGATCGGTATATACATAGACAAAGCAACCTTTGATCCTTATTTAGATGTGGATCAATTGGTGGAAAAAATAAAGAACAGATGGGGAGATGCAACACCAGTTATTAAGGTATTTCCCCTGGTAGCCAGCGATGAGGCTCGTAAAGAGATTCAAAAGGATTTAGATTCTGGTGCTATTGATGGCGTGAGCATTGTTGGACCATCTCCCAGAGAAGATACTGAGTATTTTGATTTTGGTCCAAAGGTGGTTGTTGATAGGGTAAATTTAAGAGAACAAGGAATAATGGCATATAAAAATCCAGATGGCTCTTTGCTCAAGCCAGGAGATGAAACCCCTCAGCTCCTATGGGACATGGTGATGGATTACATCAACATGTCTGTTATTAAGCTGCAGAAAAGTGTTGCTCCTGAAGGGGAAGTAATTGAGGGAGTGAGAAGGGTGCTTGTTTTAGGTGGTGGTTGGACAGGTATTCATGCAGCTTTAGCCGTAGCGGAGGCAGGTTATGAGGCAGTCTTGGTTGAAAAAGAGTCAGAGCTTGGCGGATACGCTGCAAAGATGCTTAAGAGTTTTCCAATAAATCCACCTTATACTCAGGCCGAAGACACAAAGATAGAAGAGAAGATCCAGGCTGTTAAAAATAACAGCAAGATAAAAGTATATGTTGGAACTCAGTTGGAAAAATTAAGTGGGCAACCAGGTCAATATACTGCGTATTTGAAGACTTCTAAAGGGGAAGAAGAGGTTGAAGTGGGATCTGTTGTTGTGGCAACTGGTTGGAAGCCAATTGAGCCAAAATATTTAGAACCCCTGGGTTATGGTTCTCTAAAGAATATAGTCACTAATGTGGAATTCGAAGAAATGGCCAAAAAGGGCGAGATCAAAAGGCCCAGTGATGGAGGCGTTCCAAAGAATGTGCTTTTTGTACTTGGTGCCTCAGACTTATATGAAGATATAGCTAAACAAGAAGAAGAGGAAAGGAAGAAAAAATTGGAACAAACAGAGGCAGAAGGTGAAGAATCATCAGAAGATGAAGAGACAATCGAGGTAAAGTTTGAACCAATCAAGACATATAGACATCTAGATTATACATCAGAAGTTACTTCCCTTACAGCCCTGAAACAGGCAGGTTATGTAAGGGAAATGATAGAAGATTCAATTGCTTATATCATCTATGAACACATGGTGACTCCTGGTGTGTATGAACTTTACTATAAATCAGCTCAGGATGATCCAGGTATAATGCTCACTAAAGGTAGAGTGACTTCTTTTTATGCTGGAACCAATGAAAATGTGGTTGTTAGAATTGAAGATAACCTCTTAGGAGAGACAATAGAAATTGAAGCTGATCTCGTGGTTGTTCCCACGGGCTTTGTGCCAACCACTGCTCTTGAGCCTGTCATAAACCTTGAATACAGGCAGGGACCAGCATTTCCTGATCTAGATCTCTTTGATGGTTACGCAGATTCAAATTATATTTGCTTTCCTTATGAAACCAGAAGAACAGGGATTTATGCAGCAGGACCTGTAAGACAGCCAATGACACTTGCCAGGTCTGCATCTGATGCTTATGGTGCAGCACTAAAAGCAATTCAGTGTATTGAATCTGTAAACAGGGGTGTTGCTGTACATCCACGCTCTGGTGATCTATCCTATCCAAAATTCAATTTTGTAAGATGTACCCAGTGTAAAAGGTGTACTGAAGAGTGTCCATTTGGTGCATTAGATGACGATGAAAAGGGAACACCAAAACCAAACATTGGAAGATGTAGAAGGTGTGGTACCTGTATGGGTGCATGTCCTGAAAGGGTTATTTCCTTTGACAATTATAGTGTTGGTCAGATTGGATCAATGATCACATCCATTAAAGTTCCTGATAATATGGAAAAAGAAGGTCCAAGAATTGTTGTTCTTGCATGTGAAAATGATGCGTATCCAGCTCTGGATATGGCTGCAAAAAGGGGACGTAGATGGAGTCCATATGTGAGGATTATTCCTGTACGCTGTCTTGGTTCTGTTAATACCATCTGGATCGCTGATGCCATGAGTAAAGGAAATGATGGATGTCTACTTTTAGGTTGTAAATATGGGGAAGACTATCAGTGTCACTTTATGAAGGGATCTGAATTGTGCAATAGAAGAATGCAAAATATTGGTGAGACTTTGGATAGATTGGGTGTGGAGTTAGAAAGGGTTAGGCAGGAACAGGTTGCCATAGATGATTATGATAGGATTCCTGAGATTATTGATAATTTTGTTGAGGACATAATTAAACTGGGTCCCAATCCTTTTAAGGGATATTAGTAGGAGGGAAATATGACAATGGTAAGTCGAGTAAAACCTGATCTTGAGTTTATAAAAGAGCTACAGCAGGTTGGTGGGGAAAATGTGAAGAAGTGTTTTCAGTGCGCCACCTGTAGTGTTGTTTGTCCTCTATCCCCAATGGACAAGTCGTTTCCACGCAAGGAAATGATCTGGGCTCAATGGGGACTAAAAGACAAATTGGTAAATGATATTGATATGTGGCTGTGCCATAAGTGTGGTCAGTGTAGTGAGATGTGTCCAAGGGGTGCCAAGCCTGGTGAACTTATGGCTGCTCTAAGAAACATGGCCTATAGGAACTTGACTGGCCCATCTTTCTTGGGCAAATGGATGAGTTCAATAAAACACCTACCAAAATTAATTGCGATACCAGCAATTATTTACCTAATAATCTGGTTCATTACAGGGAGCATATGTGGTTCAGCATTTCCTCTAAAAGATGGCCATGTGGAATATTCCCTAATCTTTCCTGGGGATTACACAATAGACCCAATATTTGGCCTTGCTGCAATTTTTGTGATTTGGAGCTTTTATAAAGGGATAATGAGACTAAAAGAGGTGTTTGATACCCAGCCAAAGACCTTTGTGGTTGGATACACAAGGCCAAAGACAATCTGGCATGCCTTATATGAGGTAATAAAAGATGAAGTCTTGACCCACAAAAAATTTAAAGATTGTGGAGAAGAAGAGGATGATCAATTAAAATTCAAAGGTCATTTGACGTTGTTTTATGGTTTTGCAGCTCTATTTGTGGTTACAGCTATTGTGGCATTTACCCATTGGGCGGGGAGAATTTTGCCCTTTTTCCATATGGGATATCCAATGCCTTTATATAATCCAGTAAAACTTCTAGCCAATGTAGGAGCTATTTTACTTATTATTGGTCTGATAAATCTAACAAAGAGAAGGTTAAATGAATCCAAGAAGGATGCTTCAACCTATTATGACTGGTATTTGTTAGGTCTTATATGGGTAGTAGCTTTAAGTGGAATTTTAAGTGAAGTTTTGAGATGGGCTAATATTGCAGGACTCGCATATCTAGCATATTATATACACCTTGTGTCTGTATTTATGTTAATAGCATATTTACCGTGGTCTAAGTTGGGACATTTAGTATATAGGGTTTTTGCCCTTGCATATGCAAGGATGATAGGAAGGGTATCCACTGAGGTGGATGAGCAGAAAAATAAACTTTTTGTTATATAAATAAGGAGGCTGTCATGGCAGAAGCTCGGAAAGTTTTCCCCATGCAGACATTTGTGTCTTATCTTAGGGGCAAGGCAGGCAACTATAACCAGGATGTTCTTGAGTTGCTAAGTTTTGTAACACAGAAACAGGTTGATAAGGAATTAGCTCCCTTTGCATCGGCAATGTCTAAGGCCTGGATCTATGAACAACATCCAGAGCTTGCAAGACTTGGAAAGGAAGAAGTCAGGGAACTGGGCGAAAATGTATCCATTTTGTCACTTCCAGCTGATGTTAAAGAAGAAGTAGATGCACTCTTTGACAAGATAGCTGAATACAAAAAGACTATTGAAGAGCAAAAGGCAAAATTGGCTGAGTATGAGGGTATTATTGAAGAAAACAAAAAGAAAATTGCAGCGTTGGAAGCCAAAGTGGCTGATTATGAAGCACAGATGAAGGAAGAGGGAGAGAAAAAGATAATCGCTTCTGCTGCTAAGGTGGACGAGTACATTAAGAAGGTAGATGACCTTCTTGCAAAAATTGAAGAAGTGAAAAAACATGGAGTAGTGACAGTATCTGGTGAAGGTGCTCCCGCTGCTGAGGCTGAAGCAGGTGCTGCTGAAACTGGTGAAACAAAATCCTCTGAAGCCAAACCAGAATTTGGATTTGGTGGTGATATTTCCGATGGAGAATTTGGATTCTAAGTAGAGCAGAATAACAGTTGAAATAAAAAAGCCTATCCTAAAAACGAGGATAGGCTTTTTTATTTTTCAGGATTCATTTTAAAATCTACTTTTACTTTAAGCATTTTTGTTGCTGGAAGGCTTAAAATTTCAATTCCTGTTTGTGCCTCCATTTCTTTTAAATCTTTTTCTATGTCATCCCATGAGGGGGCAATATATGTGAACCACACATTAAATTCATGTTTCCTCAAGTAATTGTGGGTAACACCAGGATATTTATTGACAGTTTTAACGAACAAATCCAATTTGTCCTCTGGAACCTTTGCGCAGCAAAGAGTAGATTTCCATCCCAATTTTCTGGATTGGAAATTTGCTCCAATTCGTCTAATGATACCTTTTTGCCTTAATTTCCTGACCCTTGCTAATACCTCAGCTTCTGTAAGGCCAACAAGTTTTCCAATTTTCGCATATGGCCTTGAGCATATTGGAAATTCTGATTGGATAATGTCTAAAATATTTTTATCATATTGGTCCATAACTATTTCATCCTCTTAGGCTTATAACTGCACAATGGTTCTTCATCAAGGTAATCTCCTAGCATTGTATATGCCCTGGCCCTACAGCCTCCACACACATTGAAATATTCACAAATAGAACATTTTCCTTTATAACAATCGGGATTTCTAAGTTTTTCAAAAATAGGTGAGTCTTCCCAGATGGTTTTAAAATTTTGTTCTCTGATATTTCCACACTTTAGCTTGAGGTAGCCACATGGTTGTACTATTCCATTATTGGAGACAAAACAAAATCCTATTCCACCAAGGCAGCCCCTTGATACTGCATCGAGGCCAAAATTTTCAAAATTTACCTTTATTCCTTCTTCCTTTGCCCTTTGCCTGAGTATTCTATAATAGTGAGGTGCGCAGGTGGCCTTTAGATGTATATTTTTTGCTATTTTCCTAAAATCATAAAACCAGTTTAAGACCTTTTCATATTCTTCTGCAGAAATTATTTGATCCTGGATCTCAGTAGCCCTTCCTGTTGGAACAAGCAAAAATATATGCCAGGCAACAGCGCCCAGTTCTTTTACAAGATTAAATATCTCTTTGAAACTATTCAAATTTGATTTTGTTACAGTGGTGTTGATCTGGAATTCTATATTATTTTCTTTAACATATGAAATTGCTTCAATAATTTTTTCAAATGCACCGTCAACTCCCCGAAATTCATTGTGGGATTTTGCGTCTGGTCCATCAATTGAGATAGAGATTCTTGTGATGCCGCAGTCTTTAATTTTTTTTGCAATATCCCTTGTGATAAGGGTACCATTGGGTGAGAGCACAGGCTTTAGTCCTAAAGATTTGGCATATGAGATTAAATCAAAGATATCTTCCCTCATAAGTGGTTCGCCACCTGTAAAAATAACTATTGGTTTTCCCACTTCAGCTATAGATTCAAGGAGTTTTTTCCCTTCTAGGTTGGTTAGCTCATCTTTATTTGGTGTGAGTTTTGCCTCTGCTCTGCAATGTTTACATGCGAGATTACATGCAGATGTTACTTCCCATGCAACAAGCCTTAAATTGGGTTCTAATTTTTTCATATCTCTTGCCAATTTTTTAAAAATTCTTCAGTAAAATAGGACAAAATAATATCTGCTCCAGCCCTTTTTATGCTAATCAAGCTCTCTAATGCCACCATTTTTTCATCAAGCCATCCCATTTTTGCAGCAGCCTTAATTTGGGCAAATTCCCCTGAGACCTGATATGCAGCAAGTGGATGATCAAATTTTTGCCTAAGAGTTGTTATGATATCTAGATAGGGAAGTGCTGGTTTGACCATAATAATATCTGCACCTTCTTCTATATCGGCCTTGGCCTCTCTGATTGCTTCCCTTTTATTTGGAGGATCCATTTGATATGTTTTTCTATCCCCAAACTGAGGGGCACTTTCAGCAGCTTCCCTAAACGGTCCATAGAAGCTTGATGCATATTTTACTGCATATGACATAATAGGAATATTATAAAATCCATATTGGTCTAAGCTCTCCCTTATCATTTTTATCCTTCCATCCATCATGTCAGAAGGAGCTACCATATCTGCTCCCGCCCTTACATGAGAAAGCGCAGTCCTAGATAGGAGATTTAAGGTTTGGTCATTTAATACTTTCCCCTCTCTAACCACTCCACAGTGACCGTGGGATGTGTATTCACAAAGACACACATCTGTTACAACGATTAGTTCTGGAAATTTATTTTTTACTTCTTTTACAGCAACCTGTACAACACCATCTGGATTATATGCAGAGGAACCTACTTCATCTTTTTTTTCTGGAATGCCAAAGAGGATAATAGCCTTTAGTCCCAATGGATAAATTTCGCCTATTTTTTTTAATAAGGCATCAATGCCTAGCTGGTACTGGCCAGGCATTGAAGAAATTTCTTTGCAGAAATTTTTATCCTCTGTTTCCACCACAAAATAGGGCTGGATTAGATCTTCAGCTCTAAGATGGGTTTCTCTTACCATGTCTCTTAGATATGTTTTGCTTCTAAGCCTTCTTCCCCTGAAAAACATATGCATTCCTCCCTATTTTATGCCTATTTCTTCGTCTGTTAAATAACATGCAGGGTCTTCAGCCCAAATATCTCCATATACTGCTTCGGCCCTGGCCCTGAAGTTTCCACCACAAATATCTAAAAACCTGCATTTTGCACATCTTCCCTTTACATATCTTTTTTTGTCCTTTAGCTTTTTTAATAGTTCGATGTTTGGATCGTCCCAGATTTCAGAAAAAGGTCTTTTGAGGACATTCCCAAAGGAGTGATTCCTCCAAAATTGGTCTGCATACACTTCTCCATCCCATGAAATACAGCCAATACCGCGTCCTGAATTGTTTCCCTCGTTGAACTTTAAAAGTTCCATGACTTCTTTTGCCCTTTTGGGATCTTGTTTTAGAAGTTTTAGGTAGATATATGGACCGTCAGCATGGTTATCAACAGTAAGCACCTCTATTTTATGACCCATATCAAATAATTCTTTTGTCTTTTCAAGTATTAAGTCCATGAGTTTTCTGGTCTGTTGGTGGGTTAGGTCTTCATTTATGAGTTTTGAGCCCCTACCACTATAGACCAGGTGGTAAAAACATATTCTTGGAATAGATCTCTCCTTAATTAAATCAAAAATTTTAGGGATCTCAGTGTAATTCCTTTTATTGATGGTAAATCTAAGGCCAACTTTAAGTCCTTCTTGTTGGCAATTGTAAACCCCTTCCATTGCCTTTTTAAATGCGCCTTTAACTCCCCTAAAATTATCGTGCACTTCTTCCATTCCATCTATGGAGATGCCAACATAAGACAGTCCAACCTGCTTTAATTCTCTTGCCTTTTGTCTAGTAATTAATGTCCCATTGGTAGATATTACAGCCCTCATACCTAACTCAACTGCATATTTTGCTAGCTCAACAAGATCTTCTCTCATTAAAGGTTCGCCACCTGAAAACAGGACAACAGGAACTCCAAATCCTGCCAAATCTTTTAATATTTCTTTTGCCTGTTCAGTAGATATCTGGTCAGTAGCATTTAGTTTTGCCTGGGCATAGCAATGAACACACTTAAGATTACATCTTTTGGTTATATTCCACACTATTACTGGTTTTTTGTCCTTGGAAAATTGCAAAAGATGTGATGGTAGACTTTTTGAGTCCCTCCCATATCTCAGGGCATCTGATGGTTCCACATTGGAACAATACAATTTAGAAATTCCAATCACTTTTATTTCTCCTTAATTGTTTTTTCTCTTTTTTGGGGAAAATTGGTACCTTATGATTAGTCCATCTCTTTATTGGTTCACTAATGTCATCTAAGAGAATATTCAGTAAAGCTGCTTCTGGAAATGGAGGATAATTGTATCTTGTCTTCCAGAACACATAATCTTTGTCCTCAAGTGCTTTAATTTCTCCCATATGGGTTATTGACCAGATTAAATTTTTGGAATTAGTGTCATAGATGTCAATCTTTATTGCCATGTTGGTAGGTGCTGACCTACCCCCAAAAAAACAGTAAGTTATAGTGGGGATTATAACAAGGTCGCATTTTTTTTCTCTGGCTCTCTTTATTGCTTCGTTTATATTGTTGATATAGTCTTTGGATATTAATAGCCTTTTGAATACCTGATTTTTTAAGAAGTTATTATACAATATTTTTGTAAATTCCCTTTGTAAAAATATCCTGTTTTTTTCTATTTTAACCATTACATTAAAAGGCACTAAAAAGGCAGAGGGAGGGTGTTTGGGATAATTTAATGGGTATATTAAGAAATTAGGTTGGTCTTTTATTATTTGTGAGGGCAAATTTACAGTAACTGATGTGTAATCTATTTCCACATCTTTGGTTGCACATGAGACCATGAATAGGGACAAAAGGGACAAAAATATTAGGACTCCTTTTTTCACTTTATTGCTTCCTCTCTGTGGGGCAGGGCGCTTCTTGGATGCATTTAATGAGCTCTTGTTTGGAAATTATTAAACTTCTTTTTAATTCTTTTTTCTTTTTCTCTGGTAAGTATGAAAAATATCTCTTTTCTAAAATTTGATCTAAATGGTCCATCTCTTCTTGGATTCTTTTTAATTTTGTTTGAAACTCGTTATTGGCGATCCATATTTTACCAATGAGCTCTGTTAGGCTTCTAATCTCATTGGCCAATTTTTTAAATTGTTCACGAGTAAGTTCTGAATCTATATTATTTTTTTTAAAAAGATTAAATAGTTTTTTTATGGTGCGCATACTACATACCTTTCATTCGCAAGGCCACTGGCATAGATAGAAGAGAAATTATTAAAACAGGGATTAACATGGCTATTGCTACCTTAATCCCTGATGTTTTGTGGACATATTTGTAACCTAAAAAATTGCATACACTGGACCATAATATACCTATTATTGGGCCAAGGATTGGGAACAAGCTCATAATCATTGGGGCGGAAGAGTAACATAGTACTTTAAAGGTGCCTTTAAATCCCCTTGATCCATCTTTTACTAACATGAGACACAAATGATTGATGCCAGTTGCTATAAATAATAGAATTGTTAGTAAGATGGGATAGAACAAAAGCCAGAGCAAAGAAGCCATACCATGAAGGCCAAGATTTAAAATATCCATTTGTTGGCCATGCTCCATAACTCCCACGCCAGCTAATGACCATATCATCCTAAAAGCTGTATAAAATTCAGAGATCAATAAGTAAAAGATAAGGGGTCTTGTATATCCACCCCTTGTGGTCATTGATTTAAAAAATTCCTTTGGGCTGAGACACACCATTTTTATTGTATCAAAAAAACCAGCAAAAAAACCCTTTTGTTCCAGCTCTTCCCAGGGAATTGAATGAGTTGCCCTTGTAGATTGGTCCTGTTGATCATCATCGCTAGACTCAGCGAGGGAATATTTTTCATTTTCTGAGTTGAGTTTTTCAAGGCTCGCCCAAATGTCTTCAGATTCGGTATTTTCCGCACCTATATCCTCTCTTGTTTCTTCTTTTGTGCTTTGTTCAATGTCCCTGAATTTAAATTTGTGTTTACACTTAGGGCAGGTGGCAATTTGGGCATTAGCTGGAATTTTATCTTCAGGAATGTCCTTGGAAAATCCACATTGTGGGCATGTAATTTCCATTTTTGGATCCCTTTTTATTTTTGTAATTGACAAATTTTTTATGAAGATAAAAAATAAAATCAATGGGGTCAAGTTTTGAATATACGGAGGACAATTTAACTAAAATAATGGGAATACAAGCATGTCGCCACTTATCGACTACTCAAGAATAATCAATTTAGTGCAAAAAGAATTGGCCAAAAGGTATGACTTAAACAACAACATATTAAATGTACCTGGTAAGTCCATTGCTTGCAAAGTAGATGAGAATTACTATTTGATTTTATATCCATCATTTATAGAATATCTCTGTAAAATTTGTGGCATTTTGCCAAATTCTCTCACAGAGACATTGATAAAAACTGGAAATTTGATTGTAGATCCAGTAACAAAAGATTTTTGTCGATTAGTAGAGGTGAGATGGACCCTAGATATGGTGCCAATTAGGGTAAAGGCAGGTTTTGTGGTAAATAGTTTGATTGATAACAGTATCAGATTTTATGGTAAGACTAGAAAAAGGGGTTTAGGAATCTCTGATCTCAAGATATCTGTTAGATCTAAATCAAATATTGAATCTTTGTTTGTAAACAAAACACCCCTTAATTCCCGCGTATTTTTTGATTAGGGTCTTTGTTATAGACTAGTAGTTTAATGTTATCTCTTTTAAGCGCTAGAAGGAGGGGAGATATTTTTTCTTTAAATAAGGCCAATTCTCGTTTTGGAAGGGGTTTTAAGGGAGTTGATTTAATTTTTAAAGGATTTATGTATTTTCCATAGTGTTTAACCCTAAAGTCCAGATGGGGGCCTGTTGCATATCCTGTGGATCCAACATAGCCAATTACCTCTCCCTGAAAAACCCTTTTACCAACCCTAAGCCCTTTAGCAAATCTACACATGTGGTTGTATACAGTTACATATCCATTGGGATGCCTAATCTTTACATATTTTCCAGCTGCCCTGTCATATGCCTTTTTTATAACAATGCCATCTGCAACGGTTTTTATTGGAGTGCCTTTTGGTGCTGCATAATCTATCCCTAAATGAGGTCTTACTACTTTTAAGATAGGATGAAATCTGTGGTATGTGAACCTAGATGATATTCTCGTAAATTTAAGGGGAGCCTTAAGAAAAGATTTTCTTAAGGGTACTCCATTTTCATCAAAATAGTCAGTCCTTCCTGAAGTGGTTGTATATAAAAATGCATTGTACACTCTTCCCTGATTTATAAATTCAGCAGCCAATATCCTTCCATATCCTTTAAATTTTCCATTTCTGTATTTTTTTTCTACTATTAATTTGAATGAGTCGCCCTTTCTTATATCCCTGATAAAGTCTATATCCCATGCAAAAATTTCTGATAATTTTAATGCGAGCAAGTCACCTTCATTGGCTTTTTCAACAGCCTCAAATAGACTCGATTCAATTGTGTTTTCAACAATAGTTGACTTAACCTCATATTTAATAGGAAATTTCTTTACATGAAAATCTTCTTTGTCAAAATTGATTTTAATTTTTTCCAAATTGTTTATTTCATATTCAAAGGATATTAACTTGCTGTCCTTTAAATATAACGTATACGGCTGACCTACTACCAGTCTATTTAATGGATAAATTTCCTTTGCTTTTTTTGT
>JAMOQN010000036.1 GCA_027063985.1 Desulfohalobiaceae bacterium | reverse complement strand
CGCCCCTGCCGTCTGGCTCCTTAAATTTTTACGGAGAGGGAGGGATTCGAACCCTCGGTACCGGTATTTCCGGTACACACGATTTCCAATCGTGCTCCTTCGGCCAGCTCGGACACCTCTCCAAAAAACGAAGTCTTCTTTTATTATAAATTTGTAAGTTTGACAAGTAAAAGTTTTTGGGTTTTTGATCCCTATTGGCAATTGACTAATACTTATTAGTAAGTTAAAAACCGCAAAATCAAAGGCATGCAATAAAAACTTTATTTAGGCTTATGGAATTTAAAAAAAATATATTAAAAAATAATCAAGTCTTATCTTTTTTGATTATATTCTTATTTGGACTTTTTTGTCGTATATATTCCCACCTATTGGATCCAGTATTAAATCCAGATGGAACTTGGTATATTCAACAGGCAAAAGCACTGTATCTAGGAAAGTTCCAGTTAGTTACTGCGTGTTATCCATATTTATCTCCATATCCAATATTTATTTTTATGGTTTATCCACTTACCCATAACTGGATTTTATCTGGCGTTATGGTCTCTCTTGTGTTCAGCATGTTAAGTTTTATTCCCTTGTATTTTTTACTAAAAAGATTTTTTGATGATAAAACCCTATTTTTGACCCTGTTTATTTTTGCGTGTATGCCTTCGTTTATAATCTATTCCCACAAGGTGATAAGAGATCCAGTTTTTTGGTTCTTTTCCCTAAGCGGTTTTTATTTTTTTACAATTTATCTCAATAATAAAAATTGGTGTTATCTTTTATTTTCCTTTATTTGTTTTATAATTGGTGCGTGGGCTAGAGTAGAGGGATGTATATATTTATTAATTTGTTCTATTTTCCTTTTAAAAACCATTAAATATGACAAAAAATTTTTTATTATCCTTGGTACATCTTTTTTAATATTCATTGCATTGATTTATGTCCTGTCCTTATATTTGGATATTTCTATATTAAAAATAGTTCCCTATGAAAAGATTACAAATCGCATAAATTATACTGTGCAAAATTACAAAGAATTACGGGAATTTTTGAAAAAATTTGAAGATATTGATACAGGCGGAAAATTTCGTCGTTTCTTCTCTAATACTAAAGACCTGTTATGGTGGATAGCACTTGGAGGCATATTAATAAAGATAATAAGAACCATGTATTTGCCGTTTTTTATTATTTTTTGTATAGGAATTTATTCAGTTAAGGATAAAATTAAAGATGAGATTATAATTTCTTTTTATTTTTTTAACCTAATTGGAGCATTTTTGGTTTTATACATACAAACACTATATAGTTGGGCTATTGCAACTAGATATATGGCCCTCTTTATATTTCCTTCATTTATATTTATTGGATATGGAGTAAAGGCTATAATTAGATTTTTTGATATGAAGGCCAAAAAAAATTTAAAATACTCAACTATAATTTTTTTATTGTTTATATTAATATCGACTTTTCCTAAAATATTTTTAATCCATCGAAACCAAGATAGTCTAATATATAGAGAAATTGGACAATATATAGCTAAAATAGAAAAGTATAAGAGAGTAGTTACAGTTGGCGGATCAATTAAAAGACTTCCTATTATATTTTTTTATGCAAATTTAAATTATCCATCTGTAACATGTTTTCCAACTACGTGTTTTTTATATGAAAAAAAGTTAAAACCTGATCTCATTTTAAAGCGAAACATTGATTATTATGTATGGGACGAGAAAGGCTCTAATAGAATATCCCTTGATCTTATTAAGAATTCAAGACATTTTCAAGAATTGAAAAGGTGGAGGAGTAAAAAAAGCGGTACTCTTATTTTATTTAAATTGCTAAAATAAAGAGAAAGTTTAATGAATAGAATTATATACATCAGTACAGCTAAATTACATAGAAATAGAGCAAATCTCATTCAGACTTTGAATACTGCTAATGGTATTTACAACATACATAAAAATTTTACTCTATTTATGTCTCCGTATAAGTCGCACATTCCTTATAAAAAGAGATTATGTGATTTTGGTGTAAATCCTCATCTGCCTATTAAATTTTCCACTTTTTTACATTCGCGATGGAAGATTTTTAAATATGTTCCCTTTGTTATTCTTCATAAAAACAAATTAAAACATTCTCATGTCTATACCCGTTCATTTAGAATAAGTAATGCTCTAATAAAATTCAGTATACCCCATGTATTTGAGGCCCATGAATTCGATCAATTATACGAAGATAACTTTATGGTCAATTTAAGACATGGTCTAAATAGAGGAATTGTTTTAAAAGTAGTTGCCACCAATAATTCTCTTAAAGAACTCTTATTGAAAGAAGGGATACAATTAAATAAAATTGAAATATTGCCTAATGGCGTGAACATACAATCATTTTCAAAGGTTAAAAAATTAACTCCTCAGAGGTTTAAACATCCCACTTTGATACACATAGGCACATTGACTCCTCAAAAGGGCTTATATATAGTTCAAAAACTGGCTCAAAAGGGTTTAAAAATAATTTTAGCAGGTAATATTGCAGGAAATAAAAATTGGTCAGAAAATGTAGAGGTTTTGGGATTTATCCCCCATAGAGACATTCCCAAGATATACAATAGGGCAGAAATATCCATAATTCCTTATCAAGAAGACTTAGAGTATGTTAACTCCTTTTGTCCTATTAAATTAGTTGAATCAATGGCTGCTAGAAGGGCCATAATAGCAAGTGATTTAAAACCAATGCGAGAGCTTGTAACCAATGAAAAAGAGGCCCTTTTGGTTCCACCCTCTGATATTAATGCATGGCTTAAGGCTATAGAGAAATTATCAAAGGATCCTGAATTTGCCCTACAACTTGCACAAAATGCATATGAAAAGGCAAAAGAGCTGGATTGGAAAAAAAGGGCTCAAAAGATAATCCACATTTTTAACAAAACCCAAAGGCCATTAGATAGGCATTAGTGCTATTTTCAAGGGAGTATTTTTCTACTGCTTTTTTCAATAAATCAGAGTTGATAGGATTTTTTAAAGTGTCCAAAATAGCTGTAGCCAATTTTTGAGGCTCCTTACAGGGCACCAACTTTCCATACTTTCCATCTTCTAAGATTTCCCGTGGACCACTTGGACAGTCAGTGGAAACTACTGGGGTACCAAGGGCCATAGCCTCAATAAGTACATTTGGTGATCCTTCCCATATTGATGATAACACAAATAAATCGGCCTGTTTCATAAATGAGTATGGATTTTCTTTAAAGCCAGGGAGCCATACATCCTTTGTTAGATCTAACTCATAGACCAGGGACTCAATTTTTTTTCTTTGTCGTCCATCTCCTAATATGACTAGTTTTGCTGGAATCTTAGATCTTACCAGTTTAAATGCCTTGATTAAAGTGGGAAAGTCTTTTGATTTTCTAAAACCACCAGCTCCCAAAATTATTGGATATTTTTTTTCAACAAACCATGGGTGGTCTATATTTTGTTTTGCCATTTCAAACATCTCTGGCACAACCGTTGGATTTGGAAGAACCTTTACCTTTTGTTCTGGGATTTTTGTAATCTTGATTATATCCTCAGCAACTCCCTTTGAAACTGCTACTATTAAATCGGCCTTAGGAAAAATCTTTTTTAATTTGTGGTGTAAAATAATTCTTTTTAAAAAAAATTTTCCTTCATCCCTTTTTGAAAAAGTGGTTCCATGGCGTAAAACTACCTTTACATCTAACTTCCCTTTAAATTTTGCTTCTATTGCCTCTTTGTCACCTCCTTTGGTGGATAAAAGCACCTTTGGTTTATTTATTTTTAGATAATTGATAAGTTGTTCTAGCAGGTCTTTATTTTTTTTTAATTCAATAATTCTAATATGTTTGTTAAGGAGTTTTTTAAAGGGAATATTTGAATTTTTTGTCAATAGATCTACACGCAT
>JAMOQN010000035.1 GCA_027063985.1 Desulfohalobiaceae bacterium | reverse complement strand
GGGCCGCACAATTTTGCCAGGCAATATCTGTTGGAAATCTGGATGCTAGACTGGATATAGACCAGAAAGATGAGATAGGACAGCTATGTTCAGGTCTAAAGAGAATTGCAGATTCTGTAAAAAATCTTATTGTGGGAGTTGATACAATTGCAAAGGAAATTATTAATGGAAGGCTTCGTTATAGATATGATTCTTCAGAGTTTTCAGGTGAGTATAAAAAGATGGTAGAGGATGTTAATAAGCTTGTGGATGTGCTGGTAAATGATATAGAACATCTTCCCCAGGTTATCATGGCCATAGATAAGGACTTTAATGTCCTGTATTTAAATGAAGCTGCCAAAAAACTTGTTGGAACTGATGGTGAAGGTAAAAAGTGTTACGACCTTTTTAAGACCTCTGATTGTCAAACAGACAGATGTGCCTGTGCAAGGGCCATGAAGAGTTTACAAAAAGAAGTTTCTCAGACAGATGCACATCCAGGCTCACTGGATCTAGAAATAGAATATCATGGCCTTCCAATTGTTAATAGACGAGGAGATGTGGTAGGTGCCTTTGAAATAGTAGTTGATCAGACCCAGATAAAGAACATGTTAAATAAAATGCAAAAAGTAGCAAGAGAGTCAGCTGAAATAGCTGAGCGTGTGTCAACTGCAACTGAAGAATTATCGGCCCAGGTGGAACAGGTATCCAGAGGGGCTGAAGAACAAAAGTCCAGGATGTATGAGACAGCAACTGCAATGGAACAGATGAATGCCACAGTTTTAGAGGTTGCAAAAAATGCAGCCAATGCTGCTGAAAGCGCTGATAATTCTAAAAAAGAAGCAGAAAATGGGGCTGAAGTGGTAAAGAATGCAGTAATTGCCATAAATAAAGTAAATGAAGTAGCTCAAGGCCTAAAAGAGAATTTAAACACTTTAAGTGAAAATGCTGATTCCATTGGCCAGGTTATGGATGTAATTTTGGATATAACAGACCAGACCAACCTCCTTGCCTTAAATGCAGCAATAGAAGCAGCAAGGGCTGGAGAGGCAGGTAGAGGTTTTGCTGTAGTAGCAGATGAGGTGAGAAAACTTGCAGAAAAGACCATGGAAGCTGCAACTCAAGTGGGAGGAGTTATTAAAACAATACAGGATGGTGTAAAGCAAAGTATAGAGAGCATGGATGCTGCATCAGAGGCAGTTGAAAAAGCTACCAGTTTAGCAGAACAGTCAGGAGAGGCCTTGGAGAGGATCGTTGAGTTATCTAAGGATACCAGTAATCAAATCCAGAATATCGCAACTGCAGCAGAAGAGCAATCAGCAACATCTGAAGAGATCAAACAGAGGATAGACGATGTAAATAGAATAACAGAAGAGACCGCAGATGCAATGATCCAGGCATCTCAGGCAGTTCAAGAACTTGCTAGTATGACAGCTGAATTAAATGGACTTATCAAAGAGTTAGAGGGATAAAAAATGGGTTCAAAAGATGGTCAGGCCAGTTGGTCTGACCATCTTTATCCCAGAGTGCAGAAGAACGGGTGATGCGAAAAAATGAGATAACAGGTGGAAAAGATGAAATTATCTAAAAAAGATGCTGAATTATTTTACAAATTATATCGTCCACTGTTGGTTTATGTTAACAGAAAGTTTGATATAGTAAAAGGCATAAATTCTCCGAGGGATATTAAGAGGTGTCCTTTAGAAGAAATAAATAAAATCAGAGATAAGTTGTATAATCATCCTGAGGTGATTGACTCATTTGTTGAAGAGAATCCTTTTAACTTCTCCTCCCATGAATTAAAGGTAATCAATAGCTGGAAAAATTTTGTGAGAGGAAAATTTCTTATTTTTCGCTATTTGAAAAAGTATACAATTTTTCTTGATCTAGATGATCCGCCAAAAGCTTATGGCGTTTTAGCCATTCTTTCTCCCTTTGAGGAAATCATAGGACCCGATTTGCCAATAATGGTTGAAGCTATACTTTTACCATTCAATAATAAAATTATATATGATGGTATCCTTCTACCATATCCTATCACTTTTGCCAGCGGTATTCGTCGCAGCATGAATTATGCTTATCAAGAAGCTAAGTCAAGATTTGGGATCATTACAGCTCTTCCTTTTGTGGCAGAAAAGGTGGAACAAAACGATGTTGACAAATTGAGATTTTATTTAAAGAGCCAACGTAATCGTGATATGTATAGAGAAGAAATAAAGACTCTAATAAATAAGAGTCCTGATCTTCTAATACTTTACCATCAGGAAATGGGGAAAATTCATGCCAGAACATATGGTAAACGACTGAGAGAAATTGGTTTGAAAAAAGGATGGTTTGCCATACTTGAAGGTATAACTATTGCGAGTGGGGAGACAAAGGATGAAGTCAAAAAAGTTTTAGATCGACTGCTCCCACCTGAAAAACAGAAATTTGTTTACACCTTTCAATTAAGGCAAAAATAAAAATGTTTGTAATTCCTTAGTCTAACAGAGCGTATCTAACTCCACTAACTACAGTGCTCCGTACCTCCGTCCAAACTGGGTAAAGCAAAACTTCCTATGTCCGTCAAAGGATAGGCGAAAATAAAAATATGTGATGGTGTATGATATATGGAAATTGATGAATTGAACAAAAGAATAAAGGCATGTAAGAAATGCAGATTATCTGAAACCAGGATGAATGCCATCAGTGGCGAGGGAAATTTGAAAGCTAAGCTCATGTTAATTGCTCAGGCACCAGGAGAAAAAGAGGATAAAGTTGGAAAAATGTTTGTTGGTCCTTCAGGAAAGGTATTAGAGGAATTATTAAAATCAGCAGAAATTAGCAGGCAGACAATTTATATGACAAATCTAATTAAATGTAAGCTTCCAAAATACAGGAGACCCAAGCAAGATGAAATTAGGGCCTGCACATCTTATCTTGATGAAGAGATTAAATTAGTAAATCCAAAGATATTGGTGCCTTTAGGTTATTATGCCACTTCTTACATTTTTCAAAAATATGGTATTTTATTACCTTCAAAAGCAGAGTTTTCTTCAATTTGTGGGAGGCTTTTTTTAGCTGGAAATAAAAAGATACTTCCTTTGCCTCATCCTGCAACTATTCTTTATAACCCTGACTTTAAGCAAGACTTAATAAAAAAATACAGAAAATTAAAAGTATTACTTAAGGATTGTAAATGGTTTGTGGTGTGTCCAATGAAAAGATTTTATGAGAAAGGAAAATTGGATAAAAGGTGGATAGAGTTGTATTGTAAGGGAGATTGGGAAAGTTGCGTTCGGTATCAAATGGAAGAGGAATGCAAATTTCATCCAGATTGGATGCTTCCCGATGGTACCTTAGATGAAAGATTGCATAGGGAGATTTAAAGAGGGAGGTTATTAAACAAAAATGCGTAGCTATTTATAAATTTTGAATAATATTTTAAAAGATGATATTTTTTTTTGTAGGAAGATGTGATTTGAGTTAAAAAATATTTAAAAAGGAATTTACTATGATTATTTCAGAAAACTTAATTCAAACTCCATCTCCTGACCAGAGGTTATGTAGATTTTCAGGTGATACTATTAGATTTAGCCTCGAGGTCAGGGAAGATATATCTGGACAGGGATTTGTTCGTACAAATTTAGGACACAGCAAGATAATGCGCAGAGAAGTAATAAAAAGGGTTGAAAAGGGAGAAGTGAAATTTCACCTGGATTGGCACGATATTAAGATGGAAAAAATGGATAAAAAACGATTTGAGGTAGACCTTCCCTTAACACAGGTAGGGCATTTTGAGGCCAAATGTTACCTTTTACCAGATCAAAAAAAAGACCCTATCTGGCCTAGTGGAGGAAATGTCCATATTAATGTAAAACCAGCTATATCATGTGCTGCAAACACAATCTACAACGCATTTGTTAGGCTATTTGGCCCATCTAAACGTGGAA
>JAMOQN010000034.1 GCA_027063985.1 Desulfohalobiaceae bacterium | reverse complement strand
GGTGATGCCAGGAGACAATGCGCAATTTGAGGTAGAATTGATAGCGCCTATAGCCATGGAGAAAGGACTTAGGTTTGCGATAAGAGAAGGTGGAAGGACTGTTGGTGCAGGTGTAGTTTCGGAGATAATTGAATAGGAGTGTTGACCATGGTGAACATGCAAAGCGATAGGATAAGGATTAAGCTAAAGGCTTATGATTATAGAATTTTGGACAAGGCAGTCCAAGAAATAGTAGAATCTGCTAGAAACACCGGTGCTGCTGTAGCAGGTCCTATACCGCTGCCAACACGGATCCATAAGATAACTGTGAACAGATCAGTTCATGTTAATAAAAAATCTAGGGAACAGTTTGAGATCAGGATACATAAGAGATTGCTTGATATTTTAGAACCTACACAGCAAACCGTGGATGCCCTAGGCAAACTCAGTTTGCCAGCCGGTGTTGATGTAGAGATCAAGCTATAATGTGGCTAATCTTGTAGAGGGGTTATTTATGAAGGGATTAGGATTAATAGGTAAAAAACTTGGCATGACAACAATATTTGCTCGTGATGGAAGGAAGGTTCCAGTAACTGTCCTCAAGGTGGGTCCTTGTCCAATTATTCAGATAAAAACAAAGGATAAAGATGGTTATGAGGCCCTTCAACTGGGTTTTGAGCCGGTCAAGGAGAAAAAAGTTAATAGGCCACTGAAGGGGCATCAACAGAAGGCTGGAAAGGGTTATTATAGGTTTTTGAGGGAATTTAGAGTTGAGAACCTGGAAGGGTATGAGCTTGGACAAGAACTCACTGTAGATCTATTCACTGTTGGTGAAAAGGTCAAAATCACTGGGGTATCTAAAGGACGCGGTTTTGCGGGGGTTATGAAGAGATGGAATTTCGGAGGGTCTCCTGATTCCCATGGTCATCACAAAGTACATAGGACCCCGGGATCAATTGGACAGTGTGCAGATCCATCACGGGTATTTAAAGGGAAAAAAATGCCTGGACACATGGGCAATATTCAGCACACTTATAAGAATATTGAAATTTTGGATGTAAGGCACGAAGACGGTCTAATATTGGTTAAAGGTCAGGTGCCAGGAGCAAAAAATTCAATTGTATACATCCGAAAGCAGAGTTGAGGTGGATAAAATGACAGTGGTAAATATATATGATCAAGAAAAAAAAGTTGTGGGAGAAATCGACCTTCCAGATAACATTTTCAACGTTGAAATAAAGCCTGGTATTTTAAATTTTGTGGTAAAGGCACATTTGTCTGCAAAACGTGTGGGAACTGCTTCTGTGAAAACTAGGTCAACAATTAGAGGCGGAGGGAAAAAGCCCTGGAGACAAAAAGGTACAGGTAGGGCAAGGGTTGGCTCAATTAGGTCCCCACTATGGGTTGGAGGTGCTGTATCGCACGGTCCTAAACCAAGGGACTATTCTTTTAAGGTTAATAAGAAAGTAAAAAGGCTTGCCATGAGGATGGCTCTAAGTTCAAAGGTTAAGAATAATGAATTACTAGTACTTGACAAGTTAGAAGTGACAGAACCTAAGACCAAGGAGCTTGTTAAGATAAAAAAGAACCTGGAAGTAAAAAAAGCCTTGATTGTTTTACCTAAACACGATAAGAACATCTTTCTTTCAGGAAGGAATTTGGCCGATATCAAGTTAATGTTGGATAAGGATATAAATGTTTATGACATCTTAAAATATGATACACTGGTAATTACTCCAGAGGTAGTAGAAAATATTAAGCAAAGGTTGGCATAGCCATGGATTACACAAAAGTTTTAATTAAGCCTTTAATAACAGAGAAAACAACTTTCTTAAAGGATCAAAGTAATCAGGTTTCCTTTATTGTGGCCAGAAAGGCCAATAAGATTGACATACAAAGGGCAGTTGAGCGTGCATTTAAAGTGAAGGTTGAGAAGGTTAGGATAGTGAATAAGAGGCCAAGGCTTAAAAAGCGTTTTGGTAGGGTCGTTGGTAAGGTAAGTGGGTATAAAAAGGCGTATGTTCAACTTGCGCCAGGTGAAAAAATAGACTTTTTTGAAGGTGTATAATTATGGGTATTAGAGTACTTAAGCCAACATCGCCAGGTAGACGCGGTCAGACAGTTTCAGATTTCTCAGAGATTACCAAAACAAAGCCCGAAAAGAGTTTAGTAATAGGTTTACGTCAGAGTAGTGGACGCAACTGTTATGGTCGCATCACTAGTAGAAGAAGGGGGGGCGGCCATAAGCGTCGTTATAGAATTATTGATTTTAAAAGGAATAAGTTAGATGTGCCAGCCAAGGTGGCAGCTATAGAATACGATCCAAACAGGTCTGCAAGAATAGCCCTGCTTCACTATGTAGATGGAGAAAAAAGATATATTATAGCTCCTAAGGATCTGTCTGTAGGCGATACAATTGTAGCCAGTGAGAAAGCGGATATCAAGGTGGGCAATGCAATGCCGCTTTACAGTATTCCCAATGGAACTATTGTACATAACATAGAGCTGCATCCAGGTAGAGGGGGTCAGCTTTGTAGAGCTGCTGGCACCTATGCTCAGATAATTGATAAAGAAGATAAATATGTTATGTTGAGGCTGCCTTCTGGGGAAATCAGGAAGGTTTTGGCCAAATGTTTTGCCACCATAGGTCAGGTTGGTAACATAGATCACGAAAATATAAAAATTGGTAAGGCAGGAAGAAACAGATATCTGAATAGGCGGCCCAAGGTGCGTGGTGTAGCAATGAACCCAATTGATCATCCTCACGGTGGTGGTGAAGGTAAGACCTCAGGTGGAAGACACCCTGTAACTCCGTGGGGAGTGCCTACAAAGGGTTATAAGACTCGCAAAAAGAACAAGTACTCAGATAAATTAATAGTAAAAAGAAGAAAATAGTGAGAGAGGTACCTTATGCCAAGATCATTAAAAAAAGGGCCTTTTGTAGATGAGCATCTCCTAAAAAAGGTTAAAAAGGCAAAAGAGACCAAGGATAGGTCGGTAATAAAGACGTGGTCTAGGAGATCCACTGTACTCCCTGAAATGGTGGGTCTGACCTTTGCTGTTCATAATGGGAAGAAGTTTATTCCCGTGTTTGTAACAGAAAATATGGTAGGTCATAAATTGGGGGAGTTTGCTCCGACCAGGACGTTTCATGGCCACGCTGGCGATAAGAAAAGTAAGGTCAAGGGTAAAAAGTAATAAAAGAGGTTTGTTATGGAGGCAAAAGCTACGCTAAAGTTCGTTCGGATATCACCTAGAAAGGCCAGGCTGGTAGCAAAAAATGTAAAGAATATGCCTGTAGAAAAGGCATTAGATATTTTGCAGTTTACACCCAAAAAAGCTGCAAGGATCATCTACAAGGTAATGTATTCAGCTCTGTCAAATGCTGAAAATAATTATTCAATGGATGTGGACAGACTGTATGTAAAGAATATTTTGGTAAATGAAGGTCCAATGTGGAAGAGAATAAGGCCAAGGGCTATGGGCAGGGCTACCAGAATATTAAAGAGGACTAGTCATATAACAGTTATTCTTGATGAAGAGTAGGAGGAGAGGGCATTGGGTCAAAAAGTACATCCATACGGGTTTAGATTAGGTTATACCAAAAATTGGTTGTCTAGATGGTATAGTAAAAAGGATTATGCAAGGTTTGTCTATGAAGACAAGCAACTAAGAAAATTTATTAAACAAAGGCTTTACCACGCAGGAATTTCCAAGATTGAAATTGAAAGGGCTGCTGAAAAGGTCAGGGTTATAATTCATACAGCGAGACCTGGGATTGTTATAGGGAGGAAAGGCGTTGAGATCGAAAAACTGAGAAATGAGCTTAAAAGGAAATTTAATGGCGAGTTCATATTGGAAGTTGTTGAGGTTCGACGTCCTGAGATAGATGCACAACTGGTAGCTGAGAATGTTGCCCTTCAATTGGAAAGAAGGGTGGCATTTAGGCGAGCAATGAAGAGGGCAATCAGCTTGGCGATAAAATTTGGGGCCAAAGGGATAAAAATCGCATGTTCTGGTAGATTGGGTGGAGCAGAAATTGCCAGGACTGAGTGGTTCAGGGAAGGTAGGGTTCCGTTACATACTCTCAGAGCTGATATAGATTATGGATTTGCAACGGCATTAACTACTTACGGAATAATAGGTGTAAAGGTTTGGATATTTAAAGGCGAAATTTTAGATGAGGTAAAAACTGATGCTTAGTCCAAAAAAGGTAAAATATAGGAAACAGCATAGGGGATTTACTAGAGGCAAGGCCTATAGAGGTTGTAGGGTCAATTTTGGAGACATAGGGCTCAAGGCATGTGAACATGGCAGGTTGACTGCTCAACAAATAGAGGCTGCCCGTGTAGCTATTATGAGAAGTCTTAAGCGTGGTGGAAAGGTTTACATAAGAATTTTTCCAGATAAGCCAGTTACAGAGAAACCAGCTGAAACCCGAATGGGAAAAGGGAAAGGCTCTCCTTCTGGATGGGTGGCCTTGGTTAAGCCTGGGCGCATCTTATTTGAAATTGCCGGTGTTGATATTGATAGGGCAAAGGAGGCACTGGTTCGTGCTTCTTATAAATTGCCTATAAGGACAAAAATTGAGGAAAAGGGGTTGTAGTGATGGATGCGGCTAAATTAAGGGAGATGGAAATATCAGAGTTACATAATAAATTGGCAGAACACAGAGAAGAGTTGTTTAAGTTGAGGTTTCAGCACTCAATAGGTCAGTTAAAGAATACAGCCAGGATACCACAAGTTAAGAGGACAATAGCAAGAATTTTAACTATCATGCGGGAAAAGCAATTGGAGACAAAGGATGGAAGGAGCAAGGAAGTCAAATAAGGGAAATAAAAGGGTGCTTACTGGCATAGTGGTAAGCAATAAGCCAGATAAGACCATTGTTGTTAGATGTGAGACAATGGTAAAACATCCCCTATATAAAAAATTTATTAGGAAGAGAAAAAAATTCATGGCCCATGACCCAAGAAATGAGTGTGGTATGGGTGATAAAGTCCAGATTATAGAAAGTAGGCCACTTAGCAGGCGGAAGCGCTGGAGGCTACTCAAGATATTGGAAAAAGCGGTTTAGGAGGATAAGGCCATGATTCAGGTTGAGAGCAAATTGGATGTAGCAGATAACTCAGGGGCTAAAATTGTAAAGTGTATAAAGGTGCTTGGGGGGAGTAAAAAAAGATACGCCACTATCGGCGACTTGATAGTAGTCTCAGTTCAGGAGGCTATACCCCATTCTAAGGTAAAAAAAGGAGAGATTTACCGGGCCGTGGTTGTAAGGACCAAAAAGGAAGTTGGAAGACCTAATGGGTCATATATCAAATTCGATACAAATTCTGCAGTCTTGTTGAATAAAAATATGGAGCCCATAGGAACCCGTATATTTGGACCAGTAGCCAGGGAGCTGAGAGACAAGAGATTTATGAGGATTGTATCATTAGCCCCAGAAGTACTATAGAGGTGGGTCAGTATGAATAGGAAGTATAAAATTAAAGTAAATGATAAAGTGATGGTAATTTGTGGAAAAGATAGAGGTAAGGTCGGTACAGTAAAAAAAATTTTGAAAAAAAAGGAAAAGGTAATAGTTGATCAGGTAAATATTGTGAAAAGGCACATGAAGGGAAATCCATATACAGGGCAAGCAGGAGGGATTGTAGAGAAGGAAGCACCCATTCATATATCAAATGTGATGTTATTTTGTGAATCATGTGCAAAGCCTACAAGAGTTGGATATAAATTTACTGAGGATGGAAAGAAGCTTAGATATTGTAAGAAATGCAAAGAGATTCTTGATTAACAAAGGGTAGGACTATGAACCGTTTAGAAAAGATATACAAAGAAAATGTAGTACCCAAATTAATGGATGAATTTGGATATAAAAATATAATGGAAGTTCCAAGGTTGAAGTTAATTTCCTTGAATATGGGTTTAGGTGAGGGGGCCCATGAGAATAAAATAATCCAGGATGGAATAAAGGAATTGACATTAATAGCTGGACAAAAAGCAGTACCTACCAGAGCAAAAAAGTCAATAGCAGCATTTAAGGTCAGGCAGGGCATGCCAGTTGGATGTCGGGTTACTCTCAGAAAAGAAAGGATGTGGGCATTTTTCGACAAATTAATTAATTTTGCTATTCCCAGGATAAGGGATTTTAGAGGGTTGCCTGATAGAGGTTTTGATGGTCGTGGAAATTATACGTTGGGAATCCGTGAGCACACGATATTTCCTGACATACCCATAGACATAGTTGACCGTGTAAAAGGCATGAATGTGACCATAGTAACTACTGCCAAGACCGATAAAGAAGGCAAGGCCTTGCTAAAGTTAATGGGAATGCCGTTTGTTAAGTAAAGGAGGGAAAATTGGCTAGAAAGGCACTAATGGTAAAGGCTCAAAGAAAGCCCAAGTTTAAGGTCAGGAAGTATAACAGATGCCCTTTGTGTGGAAGGCCAAGGGCCTTTTTAAGAAAATTTGGTGTTTGTAGAATATGTTTTAGAACCATGGCTTTATCAGGTGAACTTCCTGGGGTCCGCAAATCAAGTTGGTAAGGAGCGTGTTATGGGAATGACAGATCCAATAGCAGATATGTTAAGCCGTATTAGAAATGCTCACATGGCGCTTCACAAACAGGTAAAAATTCCTGCGTCCAAGATGAAGATGGCCATTTTGGGGATATTAAAGAGAGAAGGGTATATAGAGGACTTTAAGCAAGAGGGACGAGATATAATTGTGAAATTAAAATATGTAAAAGGTAGGCCAGCTATAACTGATTTACAAAAGATTAGTAAACCAGGACGCAGGATATACGTGGGAGTTGATGAGATACCCCAAGTGCAAAACGGATTGGGAATTTGTATTTTGTCCACATCACGGGGTATCTTAGAAGGTAGTGAAGCTAAAAAACAAAGAGTAGGCGGAGAGCTTGTTTGTAAAATATGGTAAGGTGGGTAATATGTCTAGAATAGGTAAAACACCAATAAAAATTCCAGAAAAGGTAAGCGTCACGTTTAAGGAACATGAGATCGAGGTGAAGGGTCCTAAGGGGCTTATTGTTTTGGATAGAAGCGATTTGATTGAATATGTCCAAGAAGGGGATACAATTTTTGTTAAGAGAAAGAATGACACGAGAAAAGCAAGGGAACAACACGGTCTTAGACGCACTTTGCTAGCCAATGCAATAGAGGGTGTTAGCAAAGGATTTGAAAAAGGTCTTGAAATTGTAGGTGTGGGATACAGGGCTGAAGTTAAGGGGAAGAAATTGGTTCTAAATGTAGGTTATTCTAATCCCAAAGAATTTCCTTTGCCTGAAGGGATTTCAGCAAAGGTTGAAGGAAACAAAATTTTTATTTCAGGAATTGATAAGCAGCTAGTTGGCGAGGTTGCTGCCCAGATTAGGAGGATTAGACCTCCAGAGCCCTATAAGGGGAAGGGCATAAAATATATTAATGAACAGATTCTACGAAAGGCTGGAAAATCCGCTAAGGCGTAGGGGTGGAAGTTATGAAATTAAGTAGGAACGAACTAAGAAAGAAGAGAAAAATAAGGATTAGAAAAAAGATCTTTGGTACACCACAGAGACCAAGGTTGGTAGTTTTTAGGTCTAATAAGCATATTTATGCACAGGTGATAGATGATAGCAAGGGTCACACTATAGCTGCTTACTCCAGCTTAAATTTAGGAGAAAAAGTTAATCTTAATAAGGAAACTGCAAAAAAGGTTGGAATGGAGATAGCTAAAATCGCCCTTGAAAAGGGTGTACAAAAGGTGGTGTTTGATAGAAACGGATATATATACCATGGTAGAGTCAAGGCTCTGGCTGATGGGGCCAGAGAGGGTGGGCTAAATTTTTAAATTTGAGGTGGTATATGAGCACAGTAAATGAAATTGGTCTAATAGAGAAAATAGTCCATTTAAATAGAGTATCAAAGGTTGTTAAGGGTGGTAAAAACTTTAAATTTACAGCGCTGGTAGTTGTAGGTGATGGAAACGGTAAGGTTGGATATGGATATGGGAAAGCCAACCAGGTACCAGATGCTATTGTAAAGGCCACTGAAAGGGCAAAGAAGAATATGATAGAGGTTCCAGTTATAGAAGGAACTATTCCTTATCAGGTAATTGGTGAATTTGGGGCCGCTAGGGTGTTATTAAAGCCTGCGGTTAAAGGTACTGGAATTATAGCTGGTGGACCAGTGAGGGCAATTATGGAGGCCGCAGGTGTGACAGATGTATTAAGTAAAGCCATTGGGTCAAGGAATCCAATAAATGTGATTAAAGCCACAATCATGGGTATAAATATGCTGCGTTCCCCTGAAGAGGTTTCAGAAATAAGGGGAAAAAGTTTATCAATTGGTACTTAGGGGGTAAGCTCATATGAAGGTGAAGTTAATAAGGAGTAAAATCGGGTGTAATCCAAAGCAACGAAAGACGTTGCAGGCTTTGGGCCTTAGAAAAATAAATCAAGTAAAGGAATTACCAGATAATCCTGCAATTGCTGGAATGATAAATAAGGTCAAACATTTAGTAGAGGTGGTGGAGAAATGAAATTACATGAGCTTAAGCCATTTCCAGGTGAATTAAAACAAAAGAAAAGGATTGGCCGCGGCCCAGCCAGTGGTCAGGGATGTACAGCAGGGAAAGGTAATAAAGGACAGAATGCCAGGGCTGGAAAAGGGCCAGCTCCAATGTTTGAAGGTGGACAGATGCCCCTTGTGAGGAGACTGCCCAAGAGGGGATTTAAAAATTATCCCTTTAGAGTTGAGTACAATGTTATTAATTTGGATTTTCTTGAAAAGAAATTTAAGGACAAGGAAGAAATAACCTTAGATGACTTATATAAATTTTGCAAAAAAAATAGGCCAATAAAGATATTAGGTAGGGGAGAGATAACCAAGGCATATAAAATCTGGGCGCACAAATTTAGTAAAAGTGCCTTGGAAAAAATAAAAAATGCAGGTGGTGAAGCCAAGATACTGGAGGGGTAGGTAGGTGATACCGCAACTGGAGAACGTTACTTTTTCTAAGGAGTTGACCCGAAGGATTTTAATAACCTTAGGGTTGCTCATAGTATACAGGTTAGGAAT
The DNA here is from genome assembly GCA_027063985.1 of Desulfohalobiaceae bacterium. Taxonomy (GTDB): domain Bacteria; phylum Desulfobacterota; class Desulfovibrionia; order Desulfovibrionales; family Desulfothermaceae; genus Desulfothermus. The sequence continues at coordinate 10,729 of JAMOQN010000034.1, read as the reverse complement.
TCACATACCAGTTCCTGGAATTAATACAGGTGCAATAGCTGATTTTTTTGCATCTGCTCAGAATACATTGTTTGGGCTCTTTGATATGTTTGCTGGCGGGGGGCTCAGTAAATTTTCTGTCTTTGCCCTGGGTATTATGCCCTACATATCTGCTGCAATTATTATGGAACTTTTGGTTGTAGTGAGTCCTGAGCTTGAGAGGTTAAAAAAAGAAGAGGGTGAAGCTGGTCGGAGAAAAATAACTCAATATACAAGATATGGAACAGTTTTGATAACCCTTATCCAGGGTACAGGGATAGCATACGGGCTTCAAAAGATGACCAGTCCTGCAGGTGTGCCAGTGGTACCTCATCCTGGGATCATGTTTATATTAGTGACTGTTATTACCCTTACCACGGGTACGGTTTTTCTAATGTGGTTAGGGGAACAAATTACTGCCAGGGGGATAGGCAATGGAGTATCGCTCATAATATTTGCTGGAATAGTGGCAAGGATTCCAGGTGCTATTACAAAGACAATTAAACTCTTACAGACTGGAGAGCTGAGTTTATTTATGTTACTTATATTGCTGGCAGTTATGGTAGGTGTTCTGGCATTTATATGTTTTATAGAGACAGCACAGCGAAGAATACCTATTAATTATGCCAAGCGTATGGTTGGAAGACGTATGTATGGGGGGCAGAGTTCCCACTTGCCATTGAGAATAAATACAGCAGGAGTAATTCCGCCTATATTTGCCTCTTCTATCCTTATGTTCCCAGCAACAATAGCTAATTTTTCACAAGTAGAATTTTTGCATCAATTGTCAGTTTATTTTAGACCAGGCTCTATGTTATATACCGTTCTTTACGTAGGGCTAATTATATTTTTCTGCTTTTTTTATACTGCGATAATATTTGATCCAAAGGATATTGCAGAAAATTTAAAAAAGCAGGGCGCTTTTATTCCAGGAATAAGACCTGGAAAGCATACCAAGGAATACATTGACAAGGTATTAACAAGGCTTACTTTTTGGGGTTCCCTTTATGTCTCGGCAGTGTGTGTGCTGCCGATGATTTTAATATATAAGATGCATGTACCTTTTTATTTTGGTGGGACTGCGCTTTTGATTGTGGTTGGTGTAGCTATAGATACTATGACACAAATACAATCTCATTTGATATCCCAACAATATGAAGGATTATTAAAGAAAGCCAGGATCAAAGGTAGAATATAACTTTAAGGAGATGATTATGAAAGTGAGACCTTCAGTAAAAAAAATGTGCAGTAAATGCAAAATAATTAGAAGAAAGGGTATAGTACGTGTCATATGTGAAAATCCCAAACATAAGCAAAGACAAGGATAAATTGGAGGACTAAAGTGGTAAGGATTGCAAGTGTAGATTTACCAAAGAATAAGAGACTTGACATAGCATTGACTTACATATACGGAATAGGCCGCTCCAGCGCCGTAAAAATTTTGGAAGCAGTGGGGGTGGATTGGACAAAGAAGACTGATGATCTTACTGCAGAAGAAGTGAATGCCATAAGAAAAGAGATAGAGCAAAATTACAAAGTTGAAGGAGATCTTCGCAGGGAGATCACGGCAAACATAAAAAGGCTAATGGAGATTAATTGTTATAGGGGAATCAGACATAAGAGACATCTTCCTGTTAGAGGACAGAGGACCCACACAAATGCTAGGACTAGAAAAGGTCCTAGGAGAGCAATTATTGGCAAAAGAAAGAAATAAAATTGGAGAGAAGAGATATGGCAAAAGCTAAGCGCGGTGGTAAAAGAAAAGAGAAAAAGAATATTCCAACGGGCTATGCCCACATTAAGACTACATTTAACAATACCATAATTACTTTTACAGATCCAAAGGGTAATGTGGTGAGCTGGGCTAGTGCTGGGTCATGCGGTTTTAAGGGTTCAAAAAAAGGAACTCCATATGCGGCTCAAATTGCTGCCCAAAAGGCGGCAAAACAGGCCATGGAACATGGAATGAGGAGTGTGGGCATATTTGTAAAAGGTCCTGGTGCAGGTAGGGAATCCGCAATGAGGGCCATTCACAATGAGGGATTTAAGATAACCTTTATCAGGGATGTAACCCCAATACCACACAATGGATGTAGACCACCAAAACGTAGAAGAGTTTAAGGGAAAAAAATTAGGAGGATAAGGCCTTGGCAAGATATACTGGACCAAAGTGTAGGTTGTGTAGAAGAGAGGGTACCAAACTATTTTTGAGAGGGGACAGGTGTTATACAGATAAATGCGCATATGAGCGCAGACCTTATGCACCTGGTCAACACGGGAGGAGAAGAAAAAAATCCAGTAACTACGAAATACAGCTTAGAGAAAAACAGAAAGTAAGAAGGCTTTATGGAATTTTAGAAAAACAGTTTCGTAAATACTTTGAAATAGCAGAAGCAAAAAAGGGTGTAACGGGAACCAACTTGCTTAGAATCTTGGAGTTGCGACTAGACAATGTAGTATATCGTTTGGGATTTGCCAATTCAAGGAATCAGGCGAGACAATTAGTTAAGCACGGGCATTTTTTGGTCAATGGAAGAAAGGTTGACATTCCTTCATATCAGGTAAAGGTAAATGATGTAATTGAGGTAAGGGAGAAGAGTAGGAAAATACCCATAATCCAGGAAGCACAGGAAGTTGTGGCTAGGAGGGGAGTTCCTCAGTGGCTAGAATTAGATGCTGCAAATTTTAAAGGAATTGTAAAGGCTCTGCCTGAAAGAGAGGATATAACATTTCCTATCAATGAAAACCTCATTGTTGAGTTGTATTCCAAATAATAAAATATAATTGGGTTAGGTATTATGATAATAAAGGAACAAGGCAGGATCATAAACACCAGAAATTGGGGCGAGTTGGTAAAGCCAAAGAAGATTGAGAAGGATCCTGACTCAAATGAGTTTTATGGAAAATTTACAGTGGAACCCCTGGAGAGGGGTTATGGTACTACATTGGGAAATTCGCTTCGTAGGGTGTTACTATCATCCTTGCAAGGAGCTGTAATAGTAGCTGCCAGGATCGAGGGTGTGCATCATGAATTCACATCTTTACCAGGCGTAATGGAGGATGTTACTGAAATTATTTTGAATTTAAAAAAAGTTAGATTTTACATGGATACTGATGAGCCTCAAAGGCTCACACTTTATGCAAATAAGAAAGGAGAAATAAGGGCTTCTAATATCGAAGAAAATAACCATGTAAAGGTATTAAATCCTGATCAGCACATAGCAACTCTTACAGAGGATAGAGAGTTTCGTATGGAATTAGAAGTGAGGATGGGTAAAGGATATGTTCCAGCGGAAATGCAGGAAATTCCAAGCGAAATAGGTACCATAATTCTCGATGCCAACTTTTCTCCAATAAGAAAAGTGGCGTACACAGTTGAACAAGCACGTGTTGGTCAGATGACAAACTATGATAAATTAATCATAGAAATCTGGACAGATGGGTCTGTTAGTCCAGAGGACAGTCTAGCTTATTCTGCTAAGATATTAAAAGAACAGCTCGATATTTTTATTAATTTTGATGAAAATATAGGTACAGAGGAAGAGGAAGAGAGAGAAGAAGAAGAAATAAATCCAAATCTCTTTAAGACAATAGAGGAATTAGAGCTTCCTGTAAGGGCTAGTAATTGTTTGAAAAAAGCCAATATTCATTATGTTGGTGAATTAGTACAAAAAACTGAGGCAGAGTTACTTAAGGCAAAAAATTTTGGAAAAAAATCTTTGGATGATATATTAAAGGTCCTTCATGATATGGGTTTGGATTTAGGTATGAAGATTGATAATTTTCAGGAACAATTAGAAAAATGGGAAAAAAAGAGGAAAGAAGACCATGAGGCATAGGAAAAGTGGAAGGAAATTAAATAGAACTTGGGAACACAGAAAGGCCATGTTTAAAAATATGGCAAGGTCTTTGGTGGAGCACGAAAGAATCACTACTACTGTTCCAAAGGCTAAGGAAGTTAGAAGATTGACTGATAAACTCATTCGCTTTGGCCTGGAAAATACAGTACATGCAAGGCGTAAGGCATTTAGGATACTTGAAGATCGAACACTAGTAAAAAAACTCTTTGATCAGATAGCTCCAAGATATAAGGATAGGCCAGGTGGTTTTACAAGGGTAGTTAAACTTGCTATGCCAAGACGTGGTGATTGTGCTGAGATGGCAATTGTGGAATTTGTTGAAGGTGAGTTAAAGGCAAAAGAGGAAGAGGAGCAGGAGAGACAAAATCAGGAAGAAGAAAATCGTGAAGAGGAAGCTCAAGGAGAAGGACAGCAAGAAGAACAAAAGCAGGAAGATATAAAATAGACATCTGAAGATTAAAATAAACATAAAAAAAACAGGGGCGACCCTGTTTTTTTTATGTTTATTTGTATTAGAAAAATTAATAAGATATATTTAGTATGGATATAGTAAAACTAAAGAGTTTTTGCAAGGTCTTTGAACTTAGGAGTTTTTCAAAGGCAGCAAAAGAGCTTTTTGTCTCTCAACCCACAATTTCCAGTCATGTTTCCTCCTTAGAAGAAGAGCTCGATCAAAAGTTATTTGATAGGATTGGCAAGAACATTATTCCCACTTTCGCAGGACATACAATATACAAGTATGCAAAAGAAATATTGGAGTTATTGTATAAGGCTGAGCTAGAAGCAAAATTAATGAAAAATCAAGTAGTTGGTCATTTGAAAATAGGCGGAAGTACTATTCCTGGCTGTTATATCCTTCCAAAAATAATATCAACATATTGTAGTTGTTATCCTAAGGTAGAAGTTCAACTGGAAATATATGATACTGAAGAGGTTGTTCATAAGGTTTTGGAAGGTTTATTAGATATTGGAGTTGTTGGAGCTCTTCCCTATAGGGAAGAGTTATTTTTTCAAAAAATTATTGATGATCGCCTTGTATTTGTTGGAAATTCTAAATACTTAAGAAAAATCAATGGCCCTAGAGATGTAATAAATGTTCCATGGGTTATTAGAGAAAAGGGGTCTGGTACTAGGAGAGCTTTAGAGGATGGCTTAAAAAATGCTGGGATTGATTTTAACGAATTAAACATTAAGGCCGTGGTTACAAATACCCAGGGCCTCCTTGGCCTTGTGGCAAGTGATATGGGTATTACTGTTACTTCTATTTATGCTGTCACCCCTTTGTTGGGTTCAAGCTTTTTAATTGTAAAAGAATACCCCTTTTTTGACTTTAAGCGGAGTTTTTACTTGGTTTATCACAAAGGCAGGACCATATACCCTGCTGCAAAAATTTTTATAGATTTTATTTATAGAGTCTCCAGGGAAATTGAACAAAAAATTGATTGCAAGGAGCAGTATAAGACATGATTGATTTATTAGAGCGTGTATCAGCTTCTGGCTGAGCAGCGAAAGTAAGTCCAGGGTCACTGGAACATGTAATGTCAAAATTAGATATTAAAGAGGATTCAAGAGTCATTGTCTCATTACAAGACAATGAGGACGGTATTGTACTAAAAAATCCAGAAGGGATGGAGCTGATCCAGACACTGGATTTTTTCACGCCTATAGTCAATAATCCATACTATTTCGGGCAAATAGCTGCGGCTAATGCCATGTCTGATGTATATGCCATGGGTGGTGAACCCTATAGTGCCATGAATATAGTCTGTTTCCCCACAAAAGAGATGGACCTTAATATCTTAATTGAGATCTTGAAGGGAGGATACTCCAAGGTATTAGAAGCTGGGGCAGTTTTGGCAGGGGGGCACAGTGTAGAGGATAAAGAGATTAAATATGGGTTGGCTGTTACTGGGATTGTAAGGAAAGAACACATTGCAACAAACAATGGAGCCAAAGTAGGAGATTTTTTGGTCTTAACAAAGCCTCTGGGAACAGGCATATTGGCAACTGCATTAAAGGCAAAATGGGAAGGTTATAAGGAGATAGAAGAGCTGGTCTATTTTTGGGCATCTAGATTAAACAAGGTTGCAGCAGAAGTTATCAGAAAATTTAACATAAAAGGGGCAACAGACATAACAGGATTTGGGCTAGGAGGGCATCTTTTTGAAATGGCCAAGGCATCGTGTGTGCAAATAAATGTGTGGAGTAAAAAAATACCTATTTTAGATAGGGTAATAGAACTTACCCAGATTGGGCTGGTACCTGAAGGGTCCCATGCTAATAGGAGATTTTGTGAAAAAATGGTAAAGTTTTCGTCTGATGTAGATCCAATACTTATAGATATTATCTTTGATGCACAAACGTCAGGGGGAATGGTCCTTTGTGTACCAGAAGAGAGAATGGATGAAGTATGTTCGTATTTAATTGAAAATGGAGATATGGGTGCGGTAATTGGAAAAGTAGAGCCTTTTAGAGGCGATATTTTTTTAAATATAGTCTAATTCATTGTATCAAAGAAATCGTGTCTGTTCTTTGATAAAAATTAATGTCAATTTATCTTTGGGATCTCTCCAGTTGTCCTTATAGCCTCTATCACTGGAGGTAATTTGCTCAATTTTTCTAAAGTGGAATATAGATGTTCAGAACTATCAATTTCTATTTGAAAGAACATTTCTGTTGTGTTGTCCACTTTAGTATCAAAACTGCCAGATAAAATGTTAATACCTTCGTCGCTAAGGGACTTGGCAATAAGGGCAAGTGCTCCTTTTTGGTTTTTACTAATTATTTTTATTGTAGCAGTATAAGTTTTATTATCCTCTCCAGCCCATGTAACTTCCACTAATCTATGGGGCTCCAAATTTTTTACATTTGGGCAATCTGAAGTATGGATGATAATTCCTCTCCCTCTGCTTATGTATCCAACAATAGGGTCCCCTTTTACAGGCTGGCAACATTTTGCGTATCTAATAAGCATATTTTTTGCGCCTCTGATAACCACCCCCTCTTTTCTCTCCTCATCTGTTCCTTTGGCCTCTTGCTGTGAGGTGTTTTTTGCGATTTTATTTTTAATTGAATCTGGCTTTTTGGCTTCTCCTTGAATAAGTCTGTTTAGTACTTGTTTTGGGGTCAGTTTGGCGTATCCAACTGCCACTAAGAGGTCTTCTACTGTTTTATAAGAAAATTCTTCTGCTACTTTTTCTAGGGTTCCTTTTTTTAGTTCTTTCTGAAGATTAATTCCTAATTTTTTGGCTTCTTTTTCTAAAATTTCTTTAGCAAGACTAATACTCGTTGCCCTTTCTTCTGTTTTAATCCAGTGTCTTATCCTGGCCTTAGCCTTAGCTGTTTTTACAAACTTAAGCCAATCTCTACTTGGTTTGTGATTGGGGTTTGTTATTATTTCAACTAGATCTCCATTTTTTAGTTTGGTATCTAATGGTACAAGCTTTCCATTTACCTTTGCTCCTACACATCTATCGCCCACTTCAGAATGGATCATGTACGCAAAATCAACTGGGGTAGCCCCTTGTGGCAGGGCCAACACATCCCGATTGGGAGTGAAAACATACACTTCGTCTTCAAAAAGATCTATTTTTAAAGATTGAATAAACTCCTTTGGATCTTTTAAGTCCCTTTCCCAGTCAAGTATTTGTCTGAGCCATGAAAATCTTTTCTCATCTTTTGGATTTATAATTTTTTTATCTTTATATTTCCAGTGTGCAGCAACACCATATTCTGCAATATAATGCATTTTTTCTGTTCTTATTTGAATTTCTATTTGCTCACCATCTGGCCCAATCACTGTTGTGTGGAGACTCTGATACATATTTGGTTTGGGCATTGAAATATAGTCTTTGAATCTCCCTGGTACTGGTGGCCATTTTGAATGGACAATCCCTAAGGTAGTGTAACAATCTTTTATTGTTTCAACTATGATCCTAAAGGCAATCAGGTCATAAACTTGATCTAAGGGTAGTCTCTGTTTTTTCATTTTTTGGTATATACTATATATATGTTTTTGTCGTCCACTAACTCTACCTTTAATATTGTTTTGTTCTAGAATTTGTTCCAATTTTGATATAACTTTTTTTACATAGTCTTTGCCCAATAAACGGTGCTGTTTTATCCAATTGGATATTCTGTTATAAACGTCAGGTTTTAAATATTTTAGGCTTAAATCATCTAACTCCACTTTGATTTTATATAGCCCCAATCTGTGAGATATTGGTGAGTAAATTTCCAGAGTTTCCTGGGAAATTAACCTTCTTTTTATGGGGTTTTGAAACTCGAGGGTCCTCATATTATGCAACCTATCGGCAAGTTTGACTAATATTACCCTGAGGTCCTTGGCCATAGCCAGGATCATCTTTCTTATATTTTCAGCCTGAGCTGTTTGCTTTGATTCAAAGGTCATTTTCCCTATCTTAGTGACACCATCAACTATATCCGCAACCTCTTGACCAAAGTTATTTTGTATGTCTTCAATAGTAACACGTGTGTCTTCTACAGTGTCATGCAAAAGTCCACTTGCAACTGTAGGAGCATCCAACCTTAAATCAACCAATATGTTGCTTACTTCTAAAGGATGGGATAAATATGGTTCGCCGCTTAATCTAAATTGTCCAGCATGGGCAGAGGCTGAGTAGACATAGGCCTTTTCAATTAAAGCGAGTTCTGATTGGTTCATATAGTTAGAGGCCTTATCTAATATGTCTGTAATGCGTATCATAAAAAATGCTCCAATTTAATTTAACAATGAAATTTTAATTAAAATATATAAGATAATTAAGATAGTAAAGAAAAAAACTGGCTTTGATTGCTCTTATTGTTTTAAAAAGTACTTGCCAAAATGCATATTTTTAATTATATAATATAAAATGTGTGTCTTGTGGTTTTGACAAAACAAAAAAAATATAGTAGAGACGAAAGTTTTCTAAAAAAAATGAGGAAAAAATATTTTTTTCTGAAAAATTTTATGTTTTTGAGGTGAGAAGCATGGCAATGGATAAGGTGGATAATGAGGCAAAACAAAGGGTTGTGGAAATAACAGAATCTTTTATCAACGAGTCTATTCCTGATTATATTAAAGAGACTGCCAGTTCAATAATGTCTAAGGTTGAAAAGATTGATCTAAAAACTAGAGATGAATATTGGGACATTGAGGGAATAGTTCAGGGTGAAGATTTTCAGATATTCAACCCAGAGATAGGGATAAATCTTCGAGATGGCACCTTGACCTATTTTTGTAATTGTACTGATTCCTTCTCAGGGGTGTGCTCACATGTGGGCGTTGTACTTTTGTCCCTTTTGAAGAGTTTTAAGAATGGTAAAGAGGAACAACCCACCCCTAGAACAGACTGGAAACAGTGTTTTAGAAGTTTTTTCCAGTCAGCACCAGAACCAGAGCCTGGAAACAATTATTTAATCTTTAGATTTTATCCCGAGCCTAAGAGATTGATGGTATCTTTTTTTAGGGCAAGGCAAAATAAATCGGGACTATCTAAGGTGCAAAATCCAGTGACATTGGAGCAGATAATTAACAATCCAGAGTGGTGTGAGATCTCCCCTGATCTTCCAAATGTGGCCCTTCAAATAGGACAATATTTAGATTATTTAGGACATAAGGTGGAGATTCCATCTGGTCTTATTACCTGGTTTTTGTGGAGTATTAAAGATGAATTCTATTTATTTTGGCAGGATACAGATATCCCAGTTGGAATCACTACCCAGAGTTTGAGACTTCAACTTAAACCAATTTTGTCTGAAGATGGGTTGAGTTTTGATGTGTTGTTGAGCCATGAAGACAAGATCCCTTTTTCAATAACCAAAGATGACATTTTTATTTATGGTCAAGTGCCCATGTGGGTTATGTGGAAGAAGACATTTTATCCCGTGTATTCCACATTGGATTCAGATCTTATAATGAAACTTGTTAAGGATCCCCCTATAATTCATCATAATGAGCTATCAGAATTTTTGGACCGAGTGTGGTCAAAGATCCATGCATCAGATTTGTATGGTCAAGAAGAATTTTTGGAGCGAATGAAGCCAATTTTTGTATCTGCTAAGTATAACCCAAAGATCTATTTGGACGAAGAGGGTAGTCTGCTCACATTGACCATTCAAAATGTTTATGAGACTGAGCATGGTGAGGTAGTAGTTGGTGAAATAAATCCAAGTTTTCAAACTGGTAGTTATACATTTGAGGGGCGTTCATATTTGATAAGGAGGGATCAGAAGGCAGAAGAAGAACTTATTAATAAATTGATAGACATGGGATTTCAGACAAGAAGCAATTCTATTTGGTTTTTGGAACCAGAAGGGGCCATTAATTTTCTTCTGGATTTTTATCCTCAATTAGTGGAAAAATATAGGGTTTATGGTGAAAAAAATCTCTCTAGATTTAAAGTGCGTCATATAAAACCAAAGATTGTTGCTACCATTGATACAGAGGGAGAAAATCAGGATTGGTTTGATCTTAAGCTCGAAGTGGAATATGACAATTTTAAAGTTCCCATTGATAAGATCTGGAAGGCATGGACCCAAGGTAAACGCTATATTCAGTTAAAAGATGGGTCATATGCCAGCCTTCCTGATTCATGGTTAAAAAGGTTGAAAAATAAACTACAGTCCATGGGGATGGATCCAGAATCAGCGCCTAAGAAGAAGTTTAAGAAGTATGAGGCACCAGTCTTAGATAAGATCATAGATGAAGTTGAAGAAGTAGAATCCAATACATTTTGGAACAGTCTAAAGGAACGGATACATAACTTTGAGAAGATAGAACAGATAGAACATCCAAAAAATCTAAATGCCACATTGCGTCCATACCAGCTACAAGGTGTTAGCTTTTT
>JAMOQN010000033.1 GCA_027063985.1 Desulfohalobiaceae bacterium | reverse complement strand
GTCCACTCAGATACATCCCTTAACATCCCTTTGGCCTCTCCTGGCAAAGGGAGTCCACTTGTAGTCCCAAATCCAACTTTTTTTAAAAAGAGAAAAAGTCTTTGAGCCCCTATATCAAGCCCTATCTTTGCAGCGCCAATATTACTGGAATATCTGACTATTCTGGATACAGATAACCACTTGTGTGGGTGTGTATCCCTGATTATCACATCCTCAAACTTCCATTTGCCCTTTTCACAATAATATATTTTATTTAAATCACACACCTTGTTTTCCATTGCAGCCGCAACTATGATGGGTTTCATTGTTGAACCAGGCTCAAACATATCCAGGGCTATTCTATTTCGCCATCTTGCTGGAGAGGAATTTCTAAATGAATTTGGATTAAAAAAGGGATATTGTGCCCAGGCCAGGATATTGCCTGTTTTAACTTCCACAACTAAGGCTATGCCATAATTTCCCTGATTTTTTTTAACTCCAGCAGCAAGGGCCCTTTCAGAGATTGTCTGAATCCTTGAATCCAGAGTAAGCTCTATATCTTTACCCGCTATTGAGCTCTTAAGTTGACCAGGTGCATATAAAAGATGCCCTTTTCCATCGCGCTGAACTAAATAATATTTTTTTTCACCAGAGAGTTGTTTATCAAGGCTCTTTTCCAGACCTTCTAATCCCTGGTTATCAACACCTACAAATCCAATCAACTGCCCTGCCATTATTTTTTGAGGATACACCCTGGCCATCTCTTCTGTTAAGTGCACCCCTTTAAGATGCAAATCAGCTATTTTTTTTGCCTGTTTATCTGAGATACGTCTTTTTAACCACACAAAATTTCTCTTTGTTTTGAGCTTTTTTTTTATGTATCTGCTGCTTAGACCTAAAATCTTTGCCAAAGTTTTACTGGTCTTATCTATGTTATCAATATCTTTAGGCACAGCAAAAACTGAATTTAATATCACACTGGTTGCAAGCAACACATCATCTGAGGTAAAAATCTCGCCTCTTGGTCCATTTACTAGCTCTCTTTTCCAATATTGATGACTACTTTTTTTTAATAAATCCTTTCTCCAAACTATCTGGATGTAAAAAGCCCTTATCCATAAAGTTAAAATGCCAAGAAATAATGCGAAAAAAAGTATTCTTATCTTTATATTTATGATTGATAAATCTTTTTTACTTCCTTTTAATAAATACATTATTTAATTTTTCTTACCCTTGCAGGTTCGATATTTTCTAAACCAAGCCTATTTGCCAATTTTCTCAAATTATAAGGAGAAAATAGTACACTTGCCTCAGTCTCAAGTTTGTCCTTTAACTCTTTTTTCTGTTTGTATTCTGATTGTAATTTAGATATTTCATATTTAAGTGTGGTTTCTGTTACATTAATCCAGGTAATCAAAAAACATAAAATTATGGTAAAAATTACCTGAATAAAGCAAATAACAGTATATTTTTTCATAAAACTTCTGCAGCCCTTAGTTTTGCACTCCTTGCCCTTTTGTTTAATTCTATTTCATCGTCACTTGGAACAACAGGCTTTTTAGTAAGTATTTTTAGTCTTTGAACATGGTTGCATGTACACACCATCTGCGATGGAGGACAAATACAATCCTTTTGTTCCATTTTAAAAAAGTGCTTAACTATCCTGTCTTCCAGAGAATGAAAAGATATAATCACTATCCTTGCCCCGGGTTTTAAGATATCTAGCACCCTTGATAGAAATTCCTTAAGCTCATCTAATTCTCGATTAACAGCTATTCTAAGGGCCTGAAAAGTCCTGGTTGCAGGATGTCTTTTTGCTGTCCTCCTCCATTTTAAAGGATACGCTTCCAAGACAATGGATGCCAACTCTTGTGTAGTTTTTATAGATCCCTGTCTTCGCCTCTCTACAATTTTTTTTGCTATTCTACCAGCCATTGGATCCTGACCATATTCTTTAATAATATCTCTCAACTCCTCATAAGGAGCAAAATTAACTATATCAAAACAGCTCTTCTCATCATCTGTATCCATTCTCATATCCAGAGGGCCTGGCAGGTGAAAACTAAAACCCCTATTTGGAGTATCCACCTGATACGAAGAAACACCAAGATCCAACAAGACACCATCTAATTTGGGCCACTTAAGACTATCTATAATATCAAAGACCTTAGAAAAACGAGAATGAAATAGCATAACTTTGGATAAGTAACCCTTTTGCTCTATATTTTTTCTTGCAATGTCTAATACTTCTTTATCCCGATCCACTCCCAAGACAAAGATATCACCCTTGACTTTCTCCAGCATTGAAATTGTATGGCCAGCACAGCCAATGGTTCCATCTAAATAATATCCTCCTTTTTTGATGTTAAGATACTTTATCGCCTCATTCTTTAAAACTGGTATATGAACATCTTTTTTACCATCAATATTACACATTTTAAATTTTCAACTCATAACCATTTTGATATAAATCATCTATAAGGGAATCAAAATCTTCTTCCACCTTGCTGATCTGCATCTCAAACCTCTCCTGATCCCAGATCTCAAATTTGTGTCCAACTCCAGCCAAAACAATTTCTCGATTTAATTTAGCGTATTTTCTCAAATGTGGAGGAAGAAGTATTCTTCCCTGGCTGTCCATTACCACTTCTTTTGCTCCAGATATAAAAAATCTTTGAAAGTCTCTAAGTCTTCTATTTAACAAATTTATCTCATTAAAACTCTGTTCCAATTCAAGCCATTTGGGATATGTATAACCAACTACACATCCATCAAGATTAGTCAGCATAATACGCCCTGCTTCATCCTGGGATAAAACTATCTCCCTAAATTCTGGCGGGAGTATTAATCTGCCCTTGGTATCCAGGGTACGATAAACATGTCCTCTAAACATCTCCACTAGTCTCCACTTCACTCCACATAATCCCAAAACCTATGCTTTTGTCAAGAGGATTTTATAAAATATGCATAACAATCTAAAAAAGTGTTTACTATCAAAAACTTAAGAGCATTTAATAGTCATGGCCAAAGAAATATTAACACAGTAAACGAATTTACTATAATACATATTGACCTGAGCTGGTTTGATAATTATGAATAAAAACAAATTTTTTACAAAAGAGATCACCAGAAGAAAAAAAGGAGGTGGGGCATGAAATGTGAGAGATGCTCCACAAAGTTAACTAAAAAGGAAAAAAGCCCACTTGGTTTAAAGGAGATTTGTAACTCTATGGGCATAGATGAAAGGGAATTTAAGGCCCATTTTGCAACATTGACACATATGGAACTGGCAGGTGCTTGGAAAGTAAATGAGAAGGTATATGGAAATTAATATAAGACTTAGAAAAAAGTCATTTACCATATCAGGTCCTATGGATCTGGAAGGATATTGGGAAAAAATTTCAAGGGAAAATGAATTCTCAGAAGATGAAATCCCATATTGGTCTGAACTTTGGCCATCGTCTCTTTTACTGGGAAAGTTTATCTTAACAAATCCCCATAAATTCAAAGGGAAAAAGTGTCTTGATCTTGGATGTGGACTTGGTCTTGTATCAATGGCCTTAAAATATTCACAGGCTATTGTATATTCTCAAGATATCATATTTGAATCCCTTGTTTTTTTAAAAAAGAACTTTTCAACAAACAAACTTCCCTATCCTGTTTGTATTAAAGGTGACTGGAGATGTCCATGTTTTAAAAAACATAGTTTAGACATAATAGTGGCATCAGATATTTTATATGAAAAAAGATTTCATATACCAGTACTTAAATTTATCATTTATACTTTAAAAAAAGGAGGAACAGCCTATATATCTACCCCCAAAAGAGAAGGTGCATTTGATTTTTTTAATCAAGCCCCAAATTACAATTTAACCTCCTCTCTTATTAAGAAAAATTCTATATACATAAATAAAGTTAGTACTCAAATATATTTGTGGAAACTAACT
>JAMOQN010000032.1 GCA_027063985.1 Desulfohalobiaceae bacterium | reverse complement strand
ATAACCCAGGCCTCTAGCCCATTTTTTGCAAAAAAGACATTTTGTTGCATTATAAAAACCATAGAATCAGCTAATTTTTATGCATATCCAATGCGCATTTCTATTCCCTCCTTTGGGGAATGGGGATATGTGCTGGGATTAAAGGAAAATATACCACTTCAACGATTAAAAAAAATTATCTATAAAAATTTTAATGAAGTATATACTAATTACTTAACAAAGCAAATAGCTATTTCTCTTTTTAATATGCCCAAAGATTTTAATTGTAACAACATAAAAATAAATACTCTAATAAATCCTATAATAATACAATATTATGATGATAAGATGTGGGACCTGCTCTAAGTAAGCTCTCCCTTCTATATTATAAAATAAAGGCAGGCATATAATATACCTGCCTTTTAATCCTATAATACTTTTGCAGCCTGGAGCTCATCTATTGTAAAATCCCATACAGTATCGTGTGGAGGGAACTTTTCTTTTAAGAAAAATTCAGGCAATTGATCCTGATTCTTGGTAAACCCAGCATCATAGTTAAAAGAATATTCATCCTTAAGAACACTTATACCCAAATTAATTATGTCATCAACACTTATCTGTTTTCCTGTCTTTGCACTGATAAGTTTTGCTATGGTCTCCATTGCATCTTCAGTATCAAGCACTGCAAAGGCAACAAATAAACAAAGGCCAGTAGAATCTATTGCTGCAGTGGCAATTTGTAAGTTTTTAGAAACCTCTATATTTCCTTCTTTTTTGAGAGGATCTATATCTCCTCCAACCTTTAATATATTCTGGCACACTGCATAACCAGCAGTGTGGTCAGCCCCCATAGGAGTAGTTGCGTATGTGACTCCTACACCCTTGACAGCTCTTGGGTCATATGCAGGAAGGGACTGATCTTTTACAACTGGCACCCTTTCGACCCCAAAGGCCTTGCCTGTAAAAGAAGCTCCATTGGCTATTATCTTGCCCAAATAATCTTCTTTAAGATAGACCCTTTTTAGTAGCTGAATTGCAGCCTTTCCATCTCCCCAAGGGATGAGTCCTCCCTCCATGGCCACTGCAATGGTATTTCCCATCTCAATTGTGTCTAGCCCCAGATCATCACACATACGATCTAACATTGCAAGGTCATCTAGATTTGATATTGTGGTGTTAGGACCAAATGCCCAGATTGTTTCGTATTCAAAACCTGAGGTAATATATTCTCCATTTTCATCAACATAGGCCTGGGAGCACTGGATAATACATCCAGGATGACATCCTTCTTTTACAACCCCACCTCTTTTTTCTATAATCTCAACCATTTTTTCACCACTAACTTCCTTTGCCTTATCAAATCGGCCGTATCTAAAATTTTTGGTTGGAAGTGCACCAGCTTCATTTATGATATTTATCAAACTTGCTGTACCAAGGGATGGCAATCCTTTTGATGTAACAGGATGTCCCTGTAAGATTTCTGTCCACCTCTTAGAAGCAGCCTTAAATGTTTCTTTATCTGCAATCTCTACTCCTGCTCCACCTGTATCATCTACAACGATTGCCTTAATCCCTTTGGAGCCCATAACAGCACCAAGACCTCCCCTGCCTGCAGCTCTGGCTGGTCTGCCCTTTGGATCTGTAAATTGGATAGAAGCGCCAAGGCGCAAATCCTCTCCTGCAGGGCCAATTACCATTATGGCGACTTTGTCACCATATCTCTCAAATAGCCTCTCAGCACTTCTATAGGTGCCTTTTCTTTCCAGCTCAGGGAACTCTTCAATTGCTACCCCATCCTTATTTATAAATACAACCTTGGGTTTAGATTTATTTTCAGGCTTGTCTTCTAAAATAATTGCCTTTATCCCCAGTTTTGCCAATTTCTGGGACAGAGTTCCTCCAGAATTTGATTCTTTTATGCCACCTGTTAGAGGGGATTTTGCACCAACAGAGATCCGCCCAGAATTAACTGCTGGAGTCCCTGTAAGTATCCCAGGAGCTATTACCAGCTTGTTTTCCCTACCAAGGGGATGTGTTCTGGCAGGAACCTCCTGTCTAATAATCCTTGATGTAAAGGCCCTTCCCCCAAGAGGCGCTAACTCATCTGACACCCCTTCAAACTTATATTCCAAAGTCCTTGTGTTTATTCTGAGAATTTTTTCCATACATCTACCTCCTATTTTTTAGTTTACCCTTGCACCATCTTATCCACTTATCAAAAATGAAGTCAATCAATTTTCTAAAAACTTACCAAATACACTGCTGACTACATGATAGTAGGCCTCTATCCGTGTCAAAACCCCTGCAACCCCAGTATGCTCATCAAATTCCAGGATTAGATAGGGCTTATTTTCTAAAATAAATTTATAAAAGTGTTCTATAAATGAATCAGGACCACAACTAAAATTTGTTATATGAACACCAAAAAGATTTGGATGAGATTTTATATACTTGGCAAGTCTCAATATTTTGGACCCAAAGCCCCAATACATCCTTGGAAAATCTGATAAATCAATCTTAGATAAATCTATAAAATCAATTGGTAATGCCAAAATTCCCCTTTTTGCCAGCCTAGAGCCAATGTGTAAATTCAATCTCGCATCATACAAATTGTATGGCCTGCCACTTATAATCCAGATTGGTCTGTCTTTATTTTTTTCCAAAACATCTTTGCCTATCTCAATTAACTTCTCTTTATATCTGTTATATTCTAAAAATCCTATATCTACCGCCCTTTTTATCTCTTTTTTAGATACCTTTAATTTATCGCCAATATCTTCATATAAGTCATAAGCAACACTATCTGGCCCATCTTTTAAATACACATGTGTCCTCAATATCTTTTTTTCATCAATATCCAATCCACTTTTTACAATATATCCAGATGCCTCTGCCATTGGACAAAACATGGATTTTTCTTCATCACTATATGATGGCATATCTATTACATTTGGAAGAAACAAAAAATCACATCTATCTTTTAAAAATTTCACATGTCCATGAAATACCTTTATTGGAAAACACATATCAGTTACAACAGATTCCACTCCAATCTTTGAAATCTTTGTATTGGTCTTTGGGGTAAGGAACACATCAAAGCCAAGCTCCTTAAAAAATATTCCCCATAAAATAGACCATTCAAGAAAATGGAGAGCAAATGGAATCCCAATAACTAATGAGCCCCTTTTGCCCAATTCCTTTCCTGGCTCAATATCCCATTTCTTTAAAATATCTAAAAATATTTCTTCCCTTTTTTGAAAATAATCCTCGCATGGCTCTCCCATATAATTTGTGACCTCGTATCTTCCACAATCACCGCCCCATATACTCTTTCTTCCTTGAAAATTATACACCTTTAATTTGCATTCATTAGTGCAGGCTGGATCTGCCCTGCATATTGTCTCTTTGTAGCTTACCTTTGTATTAGCCAGACCTTTTATATCCCTTTTTTTGGATCCATCATGAGAGCATTCTAATCTTTGTTTCACAAGCAATGCTGCACCATAGGCACCCATAACTTCCCTGTTTGGTGGAACCAAGATCTCTTTTTCAAGGACCCTTTCAAAGGCTGCAACTATAGCCTTATTTAAAGAAGGGCCACCCAAAAACATAATCTTGTTTCCAATAAATCTTTTGCCAACAACCCTATTTAAATAATTGTGGACAATGGCATAACAAAGGCCAGCAATTAAATCTTCTATTTTTGCACCTTGCTGCAGATATCCCATTAAATCAGATTCCATGAACACTGTGCATCTTTCAGTCAGACTAATTGGATTTTTTGAACTCAGGGCTATTTCCTGGAACTCGCCAACAATATTTATGCCCAGTTTATTTGCAAGTTCATGCAAAAAACTCCCTGTACCTGCTGCGCAGATCTTATTCATATCAAAATCAATGGGATAGGTGTCCTTTATCCTGATATATTTTGAATCCTGGCCACCTATCTCAAATATG
>JAMOQN010000031.1 GCA_027063985.1 Desulfohalobiaceae bacterium | reverse complement strand
AGCCCAGCAATTATGTTTTCAAGGGGCTCACCTTTATTTTGCAGGTGGATCATATCAGACTTTGTAAAAACCGTGCACCTGCAAGCAACAGGTGCTGGAGATGAACTTTTAAGTCCTAGCTCAATAAATTCCTTTAATGTAGTGTCTAGCTTGTCCTGGGTAAGTTTAAAATCTTCTCCATACATGGAGATAGCAAGCCTTTCTGCCTGCTGATCAATAAAAGAACCTGTACCAGAGGCACAAGGTCCATTTATTGAGAAATTATTTAAAAAAAATTTACCTTCACTATATGAGAGATTAAATAGCATTGCATCCTGTCCACCAATATTTATAATTGATCTTACTCCAGGAACAACATTGGTTGCACCCTCAACAATACATATTGTTTCTACCTCATAGGGTGCATCTAACATATCTGCAATCAATTTACCATTTGAACCAGTAAATAAACATGCCTTAATCTCATCTAATGGATATTTTTCTAAAATATCAGTTAATACCCTGTATGTATTCTCATAAATAATGCCAAAATGTCTTGTGTAAGGAGCTTCGTATATAACTTCTTTATTTTCATTTATTAATACAGCATTTATGCTAATTGAACCTACATCAACTCCAAGATAATACACTATCTCTCACCCCTTTTTGTTTTATTGTAATAATTTATAAGTCCATTTGTAGATGAATCATAAACTTCACACATCACGTCCTTGTTTAGCTTATCAATTATATCCTTTGCAAGTCTTTTCCCCAGCTCAACCCCCCATTGGTCAAAGGAATTAATATTCCATATACACCCTTGCACAAATACCCTGTGTTCATAAAGGGCGATAAGTGCTCCAAGGGTAAAGGGATTGAGCTCATCTATTAAAATGGAATTAGATGGTCTATTTCCTGGAAATATCTTGTGTGGTAAAATATTATTAATCTTTTGGGCATCCTTAGAATTTTTCTTTAGCTCATCGAGCACCTCTTTTTCGTCTTTGCCCTGCATAAGTGCCCTGGTCTGGGCAAAGAAATTTGCCATAAATATATCGTGCTGATCTTCTGTATTGTATGGATTTTTAACAAAACCAATAAAATCGCAGGGTATTATTTGAGTTCCCTGATGTAAAAGCTGATAAAATGAATGTTGGCCATCTGTGCCTACTCGTCCCCACACTACTGGAGAGGTATGGAAATCTACCTCCCTTCCATCTGTGGTAATCCTTTTTCCATTTGACTCCATAATTAGTTGCTGAAGATGATTAGGGAACTCTTCTAAACACTGAGAATATGGCAGGATTGCAATGGACTTTGCCCCAAAAAAATTTACATACCACACATCTAAAAGTCCCATAATCACTGGAATATTTTCCTTAAAATCAGCATTTTTAAAGTGATTATCCACCATATGAGCGCCTTTTAAGAGCTCTTTAAAATTATCAAATCCTATTGAAAGGGCAATTGAGGTGCCAATAGCAGACCAAAGGGAATACCTTCCACCAACAAAATCCCAGAATTCAAACATATTTTTTGGATCTATGCCAAAATTAATCACTCCCTCTTTATTTGTTGAAATTGCTACAAAATGTCTTTCAACACACCTATCATCTCCAAATTTTTCTACTATCCACGTCCTGGCCCTTTTTGCATTTTCCATGGTCTCCTGGGTTGTGAAGGATTTTGAAGAGATTATAAAAAGAGTAGTTTCTGGTGATAGATGTTTTATTGTCTTATTTAAATGGGCAGGATCCACATTTGATACAAAATGCACCTTAAGGTCATCAGAGGCCAGAAAATCCAGGGCGCGAACAACCATTTTTGGGCCAAGGTCTGATCCACCAATTCCGAGATTAACCACATCTGTTATCTTCTTGCCTGTAAATCCCTTCCATGTGCCAGATCTCACATCCCCAACAAATCTCTCTATCCTCTTTAAAACCGAATGAATCTCTTTAGACCAGTCAGTTCCATCAATAACTATTTGTTCATTTTCTGGGGAGCGTAAGGCCCAGTGCATAACCCGCCTCTTCTCAGTAGTGTTTATAATCTCTCCAGAAAACATCCCATTAATTTTTTCCTTTAAACAGGCCTCATCTGCCAATTCTAAAAGAAGCTTAATTGTTTTTTGAGTAATTCTGTTTTTTGAATAATCAAATAAAATAGGGCCTAATTTTATACTGAATTTTTTAAACCTGTCTTTGTCTTGTAAAAACATATCCCTCATTGGGATATCCTTTATTTCTGTATAATGTTTACATAGATTTTTATATGCTAAGGTTTTGGAAAAAAAATAATCCATAATATTACTCCTTGGGTTTAGGTGTTGTTAAATTTATAACATCCTGAAAAACAATTACTTTGTTTGCTTAAAATAATAGGTTAAACCAATCCCTGAGGTCAATTATTAAGTGAAAAAAGTATTTATTTAAATAGAGGCAGCTGATATATACACAAGGACGACCATAAGGTGCAGGCTAAAAAAATAAAAAAAGCCGGGAATTACCCGGCTCTTTAAATACTAGTTATATACATGTCAATTATTCTTATTCTGCCTGTATCTCAATCTTCTTTGGCTGCAATTTTTCTGCCTTTGGTAAGGTAAGTGTCAAAATACCATTTTTTAAACTTGCAGAAATCTTCTCTTTATCCACTGCATCTGTTAAGGTAAATTGCCTTACATACTTTACATTTCCAAATTCACTTCTCAGTAAATCCTTGCCTTCAAATGTGGGAAAATCTGTCTTTGCCTCAACAGTCAATACATCATTGTCCACTGAAATATTTAAATTCTCCTTTGGAACACCTGGCATATCCATTACAATGTAATATGAATTATCTTTATGCATTATATCTGTAAAAGGTTGAACCTTTGGATATTCTTCCTTTTTTACAACTTCAGTGCTCATAATATCACCCCCTTTTTTGAATTTATGATTCAATTTGAATTTTCTTTGGTTTTATCTCTTCTGCCTTTGGCAATACTATTTCTAATACTCCATTTTTCATTTTTGCACTTACTTTTTCCCTATCAACATCAACATTTAAGTTTATAATTCTCTGAAAATAACCTGTAGGTCTTTCCTGGCGAATGTATTCAGCATCTTCAGATTTTCTTTCACCTTTTAATATCAAACTCTTATCTGCGATAGTTAGATCTAAATCCTTTACGTCAACACCAGGAAGCTCCATTACAACATAGATATTATTATCATCCTCTGCAACATTCATTGGAGGATAAGCAAGCCTCCTTTGACTAATTTCCAATGGAGCCCACATTTCATCAAAGAACTTTTCTATTGTCCTTGGTATATCATAAAGTGTATTGAAATCTAATACCATATTACATCACCTCCTGTTTTTATTTTTCTCATTAACACTTTCTGAAAGAGAAAATAATATCAAAACAGGAGGTGTCAAGGGGGAAAAATAAATTCTATTATTTCTTTTTATTCATAAAATCCTCTAATTTAATTGCCTCTTCTATAAGCATAATTGGTATTTCTTCTTTTATTGGATATACCAGTTTACATTGATGACATATCAAACCATCTTCCTCTTTTGTAAGTTCCAGATCTCCCTTACATTTTGGACATGCCAAAATCTCCAGTAGTTCCTTATTTAACGCCATAGGTTGCCTCCTCAAATAGTTTTTGTTTATTCCATGGAATCTCAAATTAAAGGTGCTAATAGTTTTGAATTTTCTTCAGGATTTGTCAAAATTTTTAAAGGGAAAAACTCAACAATATTTTGTTTAATTTTATAAATTTGGAGAAAAAACCTTCCATTTGACTAAATCTAAATAACCAAATAAAAAAGATCAAACGAATTTTTATAACAAATGGGGATAAAATTATGGAATATGTTGACCTGCATGTACATACCACCGCATCAGATGGGACCTATTCCCCAACTGAAGTGGTTCTTTTGGCAAAGGAGATTGGTCTTAGGGCAATTGCAATTACTGACCACGATACAACCAAAGGATTGGAAGAGGC
>JAMOQN010000030.1 GCA_027063985.1 Desulfohalobiaceae bacterium | reverse complement strand
CATTCCCCTACGTCGTTAAACTTTTTCATTTAGTTATGGTAGTTACGATGTTCGTCCATTGTTAAATTAATATCTTTAGCTATTTTTTCAATAAAATAGAAGAAACATCTCTTTCTTATAACCTCTTTTTTATTTTCATTCTTACTTTTGTTTATAGTGTTAATATGTGTTAAGCAAAAAATTGTTATCCCTATTTAACAAATATTTTTATTGATGTAAATAAGATTTGTAACATACTGTTATTTCTAGTAAAAATTTTTATTACCACTTTTGGCATGTGACTTGCCTAACTACAGGCAATATCAGCGAGGAATAGGGTATGAAGGTGAATTTAGATATTCAAGACTGTTTTATTACCCCTGTGAACCTTTTGAGAATTACTGGTAAGGTGTTTGAATTGAGTGAGGGGGATGAGCTTAAAATAACAACAAATGACCCTCTTACTGTCCATTACTTAAGGAAAATATTGGAATTATCACATATAGAGATTGAATCAAAAATTGAGGAAAAGGATTGTAATTTTCACATAACAATAACAAAAAGATAGGAGGTAATGTTATGGCAGATTTAAACAACGTAACTGCACAGGCAACAGTTGATGCAAGGGGCAGTGCCTGCCCTGGGCCACTTTTAGAAGCAAAAAAAGGAATTGGGAAGGTGAAGGTTGGAGAGATATTAGAAGTATACTCCAGTGACCCAGGAACAAGGTCTGACCTTAAGGCATGGGCTGATAAAGTTGGGCACGAATATATGGGTTTTGTTGAGGCAGATGGTTATGACAAACACTATATAAAAAGAAAAAAATAGGACTTAAAGTCATGTCCAATTATAAAGGAAAAATCTTAATTTTAGCAACAGAGGCCTGTGCCTACCCTGGTGCAAACGCAGTGGGCCAGGCCCACTCATCTTACCCAGCAAATACTTACATTTTAAAAGTCAGGGCCCCTGTGATGTTTCCTGAAGATTTTTATCTTAAATGTTTTGAAAAAGGCATAGATGGCATAATTATAATGTCATGTGGGGAAGAGTGCCCTTATCCAGGCGCATATCAGGCACTGGCTAAAAGAATAGACAGGGTATATCAGATGATGAAAGAAAAGAATATAGATATCAAAAGATTAAAGCTCACATCAATTTGTACTGTGTGTATCAGGGCCTTTTTAAAAGAAGTTAATGATATGAACAGAATAATAGAAGAGTTAGGACCGGTAAAAGTTCCCGAGCACCTAACTTGCACAAGTTAGGTGCTCGGGAAGAACTGGGGGACAAAATATGAATAGTGAAAACCTAAAATTTGATGCCATTGTGATTGGTGGTGGAATCGCAGGATTGCAAGCGGCAATTGACCTTGGAGACCAGGGATATAAGGTGGCAATAATTGAGAAAAATCCATCAATTGGTGGTAATATGATAAGGCTGTCAAAGGTATTTCCCACTCTTGATTGTGCCAGTTGTATTACCACCCCAAAGATGGCTCAGGCAGCCCACCACAAAAATATTACACTTTACACTTATACAGAAGTAAAAAAGCTATCAACAAAGGGGAATAAATACATAGTAGGAGCAGTAAAAAAGCCCAGATTTGTTGATGAGGATAAGTGTATTGGATGTAGACAGTGTGAAATAAATTGTCCTGTCCTTGTACCAGATCCAGAACAGGGAAATTTTGTGGCAAAAAAAGCAATCTCTATACCTTTTTCAAATGCAATTCCACAGATCGCTTATCTGGATACTCAATGGTGTATGCTATGTGGAAAATGTGCAAAAGTATGTCCTAAGGATGCAGTAGATTATTTTCAAAAGCCAGTTAATATGGAATTTGAATCAGATGTAGTAATAATGGCAACAGGATTCAAATTAACATCATTAGAAGATAAGAGACAATATGGTCAGGGAAAGCTAAAAAATGTAATCACTTCCCTTCAAATGGAAAGGCTCCTTGCTCCACATGGCCCGTATAATAGGGTTCTTAGGCCATCTGATGGAAAAGAACCAGAATCTATTGCTTTTATACAATGTGCTGGATCCAGAGATAAATCAATGGGTATAGAGTATTGCTCTAGGATATGTTGTATGTATTCAATAAAACAGGCAATGTTGCTTTCTGGTGCACTTCCACTTGCTGATCTCACCATTTACAATATGGATATTCGCGCCTTTGGAAAGGGATATGAACAATTTTATCAAAATGCAATTGCAATGGGAATAGAGTTTGTCAGGGCAAAGGTTGCATACTTAACACAGGGTGAAGAAGATAAGGTAATTGTGCACTTTGAAGATCAAACAACAGGGGAGAAAATACAGAGGGAACATGACCTTGTTGTGCTTGCCTTGGGAGCTGTCCCTGAGATGGATAATTTAGAAGGATTTCAAGGTATTTCATGTGGATATGACAATTTTATTCATAGCATAAATCCAAATATAGACCCTGCCTTACTAGGAAAACAAGGCATATACGGAGCTGGTTGTTGTATAGGTCCAAAGGATATTGTTGATACTATTTCAGAGGCAGGCAATGCTGCCATGCAGGCCTCAATATTTTTGGCCAGGAAAAAAGAAGAAAAATAGGAGCTTGACATGAGTAAGACAAAAAACAATTCCCAGCCAAAGGTGGGTGTATATATTTGTTACTGCGGTGGAAATATCTCTGATCACGTGGATGTTGAAAAGGTAAGGGAGAGGGTGGAAAAATTAGAGGAAGTAGCAGTTGCCCGTACCAATATGTTCATGTGTTCTGACCCTGGACAGGATATGATTATAGAAGATTTAAAGGCTGGAAAGATTAACAGGGTGGTTGTTGCCTCGTGTGCCCCATCTCTTCACGAAACCACATTTAAAGGCGCTATTATGAGGGCTGGGGCAAATCCGTATATTTATGAACATGCAAATATAAGGGAGCAGGTGAGCTGGGTGCACCACGGAAAAGAGGCAACAGATAAGGCCACAAAGTTGGTTTATGCTGCTGTAAAAAAGGCAGCCCTTTTAAAACCCCTTGAACCAATTAGAGTAAACACCAAAAAACACGTAACTGTAATTGGTGGTGGTTTTGCCGGGCTTAAAAGCGCACTAGATCTTGCAAATATTGGATTTAAAGTGACTTTGATAGAAAAAAGTCCATATCTAGGGGGATATGTTGCCCTTCTTGATAAGCTTTATCCAACAAATATAGATGCAAAAACTGCTCTGGTATCTTTAATTAAAGAGGTGCTCTTCAACAAAAATATAGATGTGTATACCTGTTCTCATCTAAAGGATTTTTCAGGATATATTGGGAATTTTAATTTAAAGGTGGAGATAAAAAGACCAGATTATATGGAACAAATTGTGTTAAGGGATAGAATTTTTGATAATGCATATTATGTGGATATGAAAGGAGTTTTTTTAGACAATATAAAGAATAGTGAGATAAACCTAGAAACTGGAGCTATTGTAATAGCAACAGGCTTTAAGACCTATGAACCTAAAGTAGGTGAATATGGTTATAAAAATTTTAAAGAGGTCATAACACTGCCCCAGTTAATCCATTTACTTTCAAAAGAGGGTGTGTCCTCTGATGGTTATTTGAAATTTAGAGGAAGAAAAATTCGTTCAATGGCCTTTATCCACTGTGTTGGGAGCAGACAAATTCCTGGAATAGATGAAGAAAGGGAAGATGGGACACTAAACGAGTACTGCTCAAGGGTGTGTTGTTCAACTATTTTGAGTTATGCAAATAAAATAAGGGCAGAATTTCCAAATACTCAGGTTTACGATCTATACAGGGATATTAGGACCTACGGCAGGTATCAGGAAGAGATATATACAAGGGCATCAGAAAACAGGGTAAAATTTATAAGATTTGAGCCAGCTGATAAACCCGAGATACAAAAGGGCATTTTGGATTATCCCCTTTTAATTAAGGTAAAAGATACCCTTACCTTTAATGAAGAAATAGGCGTTCCAGTGGACTTAATTGTGCTTGGTGTTGGTATGGAGCCAAATCCCATTAATAATTTGGTCAGCC
>JAMOQN010000029.1 GCA_027063985.1 Desulfohalobiaceae bacterium | reverse complement strand
ATTTCAAATTACATGCCACAAGGAGGGAATAAGCAATTATTCGAGACTTTGGAGACGTCTTTCTACTTGTTCAATAATAAATTCAGGAGTGGAGGCACCAGCAGTTATACCAATGGTGTTTTTTCCTCTTATCATATCAGGAAAAATCTCATCTGCACTTTGTATGTGATAACACTCTGTACCAGTTGTCCTTACCACCTGGGCCAATCTCCTTGTATTTCCACTATTATATCCTCCAATAACTATCACCAGATCTGACTTTTTGGCTATTTCTATGGCCTCTTGTTGTCTTAACCTTGTGGCATCACAGATGGTATCCAAGATAGGAAAATCCTTCCCAAATTTATTTTTAAGTAATTTCACTATTTCCATAAATTCTTGTCTTTGTTGTGTGGTTTGAGAGGCCAAAAAATAACTTTTAAAAGGATCTAAGTCTATTTTTTTTAATTCCTCAATTGAGGAAAAAACCATGCCCTTATTTTGGGCATGACTTAAAAGCCCTTTTACCTCTGGATGATCCTTTTCTCCATAGAGGAGTAAAATCCTGTCTAAAGAATATTTTTCGATCAATCTTTGTGCCTTTTTTACCTTTGGACATGTTGCGTCAATTATCACTGCGCCCTTTTCTTCTATTTTTTTGTATAATCCTCTGGGTATGCCATGGGCACGCACAACCACCACATCTTCAGGTTTAATAATGGATAAATCTTCTATTGCAACCACACCATCTTTTGCGTACTTATCCACTACCTGGGGGTTGTGGATTATAGGTCCCAAGGTATATATTTTCTTTGAAGAATATTTTAAAATGGCCTCATCTAATTTTTTTAAGGCCAGTGCTACTCCCATACAAAAGCCAGCCCGTTTTCCTCTAATAATATTCACAAAACATCCTCCTCTACCCTTTGAAGTAATCTATTCACATCTTCCCATGAATTTACTTTTACAGCCATTTCTCTGTAGAATTTAGACCTGTTAAATCCCCTCAAATATCTAGCAAGTATCCCCCTTAACCTGAATATGGGATTTTTATCCCTTCCATATTTTTTTATTAATTCTATATGTGTCTTAATTACATCAATTTTTAATAACCTGTAATTTATTTCATCTTGTTTTTCCTCTTTCACTATTAAATCCTGAACGTTCAACATTGAACACCTTTTTAACAACATCTTATACTCTTTAAAAACCAAGGGATTTTTAAGTGCTCCCCTGGCAAACATAACACTATCTGCGTTTGTCTTGGAAATGCAATTTAGTGCGTCTTCAGCAGAAAATATATCGCCTGATGCTATTACTGGCACATCTGTATTTTCCTTTAATTTCTTTATACATTCCCACTTTGCTTTTCCTGAAAATCCTTGTTTGGCATATCTTGGATGAAAACCTATCCATGCAATATTTAGTTTACTAGCCATCTCACCAATTTGAAGATAGACAGGGGTCTCCTTATTCCATCCCAGTCTAATTTTCACACCAACTCTATTTTCTCCAGCTGCATCTATCATGCTCATTAAGATACTTTTAAGTCTTTTAAGATCTTTGAGCAGGGCAGCGCCTCCACCTGTCTTTGTGACCTTTTTAACAGGACACCCTGCGTTTAGGTCAAAATATTTGTATCCTTTTTTTTGCAGAATAGAAACAGCATTGCCAATACATTTATGGTCTTCACCAAAGAGTTGCACAATCAAAGGGGAATCTTGTTCTGTTGTTTCTAAATACTTCATGGTGTTATCAAAATTATAAAATAATCCTTTTGCACTCACCATTTCAGTAACAGCAACACTGCAACCTTGTCTTCTACAAACCAGTCGAAAAGGAAGATCACTAAACCCTGAAAGGGGAGCAAGCCACGGATGATAGGGGGATATTACCATCTCTGTCATAGATTAGATGTAGAGACTGATACCTTTATCAGAGTCTTTTGCATGTTTTAAAATAATGTGGGGATAGAGTTGTTTTACCTCTAGTAACACAAATTCACCAGGCAATAAATTTTCTTTAAGTAAAGCAATTAATTTTACATCATCTATTTGAATAATTGCCCTTTTTTTGTCTAAAAGCTTTAATACCTTTGCCCTCAATCTATCGCCAATTCTATACCTCTTTCTAAATTTTTTTACCCTCGCCTCATCTGGGGCAAAGTATATATAATTGTTTATATTCCTTTGTCTATTAATTTTCATACGTCTTCTTGCTCCAAGATCCACTCAATTTCTTCAATGCTGAGACCAGTCCTTCTTGCCAGAGACTCAAGGCTCTCTCCCTTTTTATAGCCTTTTACTATTATTTCTTTCAACACCCTTGGAGAGTTAGATGCTTCCTCAAGTTGTTTTAACACTTTTCTTGCTTCACTGAGTTTTTTTTCTAATTTTGAATCCAGCAACGCAAGCTGCCGTTGCCTCTGTTCAAAGCTCTTAACAAGCTCCTTTTCAATTTGCTCATTAAAAGTGAGCTTATCTAAGAGCTCTTTTTGGGATTGTTTTAATCTCAACATGAAATCTTCAGATTTTTTTAGCCTATAAAAAATAAAAATAATTGTTGTAAGCAAAAATACTTCTATTATTGTTGATAATACCAATAAATATACAGGGATTTGCATCTTATCTGCCCGTATCAAACCTTTATATCCACAAACCTTCCCATCTTTAAATCCTTTAACTCTTGACCTTCTTCATTATTTTCACTCTCTTCCTTGTTTTTCTTCTGTCTTTCTTTCCCATGTCCACCTTTTCTCTGTCTATCATCTCCAACCTTTTGAAACTCACCACCCTTAGCTGACTCTTCTATTTCTTTTGGAACCTTATCTTGTTTTTTATCAATTTCCCTCTGCAGACCTTCTTGGAGATTAAAAGGTCCTTTTTGGATATCCCCTTGCATTTTCTGCACACGCGGAACTTGAGATATTATAACTGAAAAATCAAAATTACCAACCATCTTTATACCTTTTATTCAACCAAATAATCTTTTAAATAAATTTCCTTTATTTTCCCATAAACGAGATATTGGTTAATTATCGAGAGTATATCCTTTTTTAGCACAGGAATATTTTCTTTTTTTAAAAAGAACTCAATTTTTTTATTCTTTAAATAATAATATAAAGCATCTCTAATAACTATCCTCTTTCTTGTTAATTCCCAATTAAGTCTACTCTCTTCATAGGATAATATCAACACAATATGGAGATACCTATGGCCATTTTCTACTGGATAATCAACCCAAAAGGGTCTTAAGGTAAGCTGAATCATTTTTGGCTTTGGAGGCGGTGGTTTTTCCTTTACTTCAATTTTTTTTTCTGGGAGCTTTTTCTCTTCTTTTGGAGGCTCTTTTTTCTCACCTTTTAAAAACAAAAAGATTATCAAACCAGCAACTACCAGTATTCCTACTGCAGCTCCTAGCAAAATTATCTTTTTACGCTTTGATTTTGAATCTTCTGTCTCCTCTTCTTTAGTCTCTTCTTCTTTGCCCTCTTTTGCCTCTGACCCTTTCTTTTCTTCCTCCTCTTTATCTTCTTCCTCCTCCTCTTCTTCTAAAAATGGGGCGTCATCTAAGTCCAACTCTACTTTTTGTTCAGCCTTTGATGAATCTTTCTTCTCCTCATTATCTCCCACGTCATCTAGATCTGCATCTATCTCTTTTGCGTCAAGCTCTAATTCCTTTTCCTCTGCCATGTTTTACCCTTTAAAAGTTCTAGGTTCTAGGTTCTATGTTCTATATTTTAGGTTGTAGATTTCTTAAACATTGAACATTGAACCTTGAACATTGAACTTAGTTCTATGTTCTAAGTTCGAGGTTTTAGAGGGTAATGAGTTAATGGGTAGAAGGTTAAACCCAACAAACCCAATAAGCCCACAAACCCATAAACCCAATAACCCACACCTAACCCTTAGAGCCTAATATTCTCTTTAACTTTTTTATTGCCTGGGAATGGAGTTGTGAAACCCTTCCTTCTGTTATATTTAAAACCTCAGCCACTTCCTTCATTGTTAGCTCTTCTACATAATAAAGGGATAATACTAACTGTTCTTTTTCTGTCA
>JAMOQN010000028.1 GCA_027063985.1 Desulfohalobiaceae bacterium | reverse complement strand
ATGTCCCACTTGCAAAGATAGGGGGGAAAGGTCTCTTTGTAAAAGAAATAGAAGAAGCCCTGCTAATGGGTGATGCAGATATAGCAGTGCATTCTATGAAAGATGTGCCATCTCTATTACCTGAAGGCCTGGAAGTTGGCATAATTCCAAAAAGAGAAGAACCATTTGATGCATTTTTGTCAGAGAAGTATCCAGATTTAAAATCCCTTCCAGATGGTGCAGTAGTTGGCACTAGTAGTTTAAGGAGACAGGCGCAGTTAAAAAAAACTCGTCCAGATTTAGATATCAAGATGCTCAGGGGGAATTTAGATACAAGGGTGAGGAAATTGAAACAAGGTCTGTATGATGCAATAATTGTAGCTGTGGCAGGGTTAAAAAGGTTAAATATATCCAGTACGTATATGGAAGTATTGGCCCCACCTCTATTTTTCCCTGCAGTTGGACAGGGAGCACTTGGTATTGAGTATAAAAAGGATCACAATGAGCTTTTGGAGATTATATCCTTTTTAGACCACTATGAGACCAAGGTGTGTGTAATGGCGGAAAGGGGATTTTTGGATGAGCTTGAAGGTGGATGTCAGGTTCCAATTGGTGCCTATGCTGAGTTAAAAGACAATGAAGTTTATATTAGGGGATTTATTTCTGATATAGCTGGCAAAAAGTTTATATATGGCGAAAAAAAAGGGCCTTCTCCAGATGCTACTAAAGTGGGAAAAGAACTTGGTAGATATTTACTAAATAGTGGAGGAGAAGAAATTTTAAGGGAAATTTATGATCAAGGGGCATAAGAGAAATGAAGAAATATTTGTTTATATTTGTTTTGTTTTTTGGGATATTAGTAGCCAATGTATATGCACAAGGAGACAAAGTTATTTCCATGGATAAATTAAAGCAAAGGATCCATTCTTTTACATTAAAAAATGGAATGACATTTGTGGTAATGGAGAGAAAGACATCACCAGTGGTGAGTTTTGTGACATTTGTAAAAGTTGGTAGTGTAGATGAAAAAACAGGTCACACTGGTATTGCCCATATATTTGAGCATATGGCATTTAAAGGTACAAAAGATATAGGAACCAAAGATTATTCTAAAGAAAAGGTATTGTTGAAAAAATTAGATGAGGCTTATAAAAAATATATAAAATGTAAAGACTTAGAAGGAAATCAGGGAAAATGCAAAATTTATAAAGATGAATTTGAAAAAATTTTGCATAAAGCTAATTCTTTAGTAAAGCACAATGAATTTTCAAAGATAATAGAGAGAAATGGTGGTGAGGATCTAAATGCAGGTACTTCAACTGACTATACCATGTATTATTGTTCTCTTCCAGCAAATAAAGTAGAGCTATGGTTTTCTTTGGAATCTGATAGGCTTAAAAATCCAGTATTCAGAGAATTTTATACAGAAAAAGAGGTAATTAGAGAAGAAAGACGCATGAGAGTGGACACATCTTATATGGGAAAACTTATAGAGGCATTTAGGTCCATAGCATTTAGTGCCCATCCATACGGACATCCCACCATTGGTTGGGACCCTGACATTATTCATACCACTATTTCAGATGTAAAGGAATTTTACAAAAAATATTATGTTCCACAAAATATTACCATAGCAATAGTAGGTGATATTGATCTAAAAGAAATAAAAAAAATGGCGGAAACTTATTTTGGAGATATGAAAAAACGACCAGATTCTCCTTATGTGTGGACAAAGGAGCCCAAACAGGCAGCCAAAAAAGAGGTCCTATTATATGCAGATGCACAGCCCATGTATATCAGAGGGTATCATGTGCCAGGATATGGGAGTAAGGATTATTTAGCACTGGAATTACTAGAGGGGATATTGTCAAATGGCAGGAGTTCAAGGCTTTATTCTCATCTTGTGTTGGAGAAAAAATTGGCATTATCTATATCTGCATTCTATGGCTTTCCTGGCGAGAGATATCCTTGTCTATTTGGAATATATGCAATACCAAATCAAGGGGTAGGTCTGGATGATTTGTCCAGGGCAATAGATGCTGAACTCGAAGATATTCTAAAAAATGGTGTGACAAAACAAGAAATAGAGAGGGCATATACCCTGGAAGAAGCAAATTTGCTTAGAGAAATGGAATCTAATTTGGGAATGGCAAGGGAACTTGCCTATGCACAATCAATATATGGAGACTATAACAGACTTTTTTCAGATTTAGAAAAACTCAAATTTGTTAGCTCAAAAGATATTCAACATGTGATAAAAAAATATTTTATCTCATCTAATATGGTAGAGGGAAGATTGTTACACAATGGGAAAAACAAAAAATAGGACGTTAAATTATGAAAAGGTTGATTATAATGTCTATGATATTAAGTATTATGGGTTGTGGTTTTAATGGTCCAAAGAAATACAATGAGCTTAAATTTAATAAAAGTATTTCCTGGCCTAATTATAAGATTATCTCTTTTAAATCTAATAATGGTATAAACTTTTTTTTGATTGAAGATCATGAATTGCCCATTATTAAATTTAATATTTATGTAAAAGGTGGGAAATATGCAGTTCCAAAGGGAAAAGAAGGGCTTGGATTTATACTAGCACAGATGCTGAGAATGGGTGGCACCAAGAAATATCCAGGGGAAAAGCTAGATGTATTTTTAGAAGATAGGGCAGTTGAATATAATATTGACTTTGATTTCTTAAATGGAGAGATTGATATTGATCTGTTAAAAAAAGACTTTGATACAGTAATGCCTGTTATAATTGAGAGTTTGGCAAACCCAATCTTTACCAAGGAGAAGTTAAACCTTGCTAAGATGAGGCTCTTAACCATAATTGCAAGACGAAATGATAGGCAGGAAGAAGTTGGAATGAGGGAGTTTAAAAGGATCATTTATGGTAAGAATTCTGTTTTGGGAAGAATTCCAACAAAAAAGAGCGTTGAAAATATTTCATTACAAGATGTGCGCACTTTTTATCAAAAACTCTTTGTTGGACCAAATATCTTAGTGGGAGTTGTAGGTGACTTTGACAAAAACAACATAAAACAAAAATTAAATAACCTCTTTCAAGTCTTTAAAAAAGGTGAAGAGATAAAGTTTAACTTCCCTGAAGTTAATCCACCCCTTTGCAAAAGATATATAATAGATAAACCAGGCTCAAACCAGGCGTTTATTGTTTTAGGACATTTAGGGGATTACAGATTAAATCCAGATTTTGCTCCATTGCAGGTAATGAACATGGTCTTAAGCGGAGGTTTTTCTGGAAGGCTTTTTGAGAATATAAGGACAAAGATGGGACTGGCATATAGTGTATATGGACATTTTGGAGGTGAGAGATATTATCCAGGACTCTTTTTTGTTGCACTTAAGACAAAAAATAGCTCTGTTACAAGGGCAATAGAGGCAGTTTTAGATGAGCTTGAAAAGATAAAACAATATGGTGCTAAAGAAAAAGAGGTTGAGGAGGCAAAGGAACAATTTTTAAACTCCCTTGTCTTTAGATATGATTCTCCTAAAAAGGTTCTTGAGAGAAGGCTATATTATGAAATAAGAGACATGGACCCAGATTCTTTTAAAAAGTTGATTAATGATATTAAGGGAGTGACAGTTAAAGATGTAAATAGAGTGGCAAAAAAATATCTGCAGCCAAAAGATGTAGATATTTTAGTTGTTGGAGACAAAAAAGATTTAGGAGAGGAGTTAAAGAAAATTGGCCAGTTTGAAGATTGGAAGTTGGAACAATAGAGCATATTAAAAGTTTCTTAAAAAAAATGGTTTTAACTTGTAAAATTAGGATGGATAATATAACTTAAATAGAAACTTATATGGCTGGCTGGTTATAGAGTTTGCCAAAATGGTTGATAAATTTTAAGTAAACTAAGGAGGGCAGGGATATGCACCATACAGAAGATGCTTATAAAAAGCTATTAGACATAGGAAGACCACCAAATATAAAAAAACTATTTCCAAATTCAAGGGCACTTATTGTGAGCGGAAAGGTGATTGATAGGGCAATGTTAAAAAAAGGCAAGGCAATGACAATTGCTGCAAATGGTAGGAACTATTTTGTTATAAGGGGAGCCCTTCTTGCTGCCCAGAGGGCAAATGCTGCTATAATTTTAGAAATAGCCAAGTCTGAATCCACATATTGTGCTACTAATTTCTGGAATCTGGCAAGAAGAGTTGATGCACTGTGTAATGAGCTCAATATCACTGTTCCAGTGGCAATCCACGCAGATCATTTTGCAATAAAGAACAAAGAAGACATAGAAAAGGCCAGAAAACAGATACCATCAATGTTTGATTTTGGTATAACTTCAATTGCAATTGACGCATCTCATTTGCCAGATAGGGATAACTTGCTTGCAAATATTGAACTCTCTCAATATATCCCAAAATGGGCTGGTTATGAGACCGAGGTTGGGGAGATAAAGGGAAAAGAAGGATTATCTACCCCAGAAGAGGCCCTATTTTTAATCAGGGGCTTAAATGCCCATTCTATATTTCCTGATTGGATTGCTTTAAACAATGGAACCACGCACGGTATTCAGGATTCAGAGGCAGGGATTCAGGTAGATTTAACAGCAAAGATACATGAGGTCTTAGAACCTTATAAGGTATCAGGTGCCCAGCACGGCACATCTGGAAACAGCACCCAGAGGTTAAAGGAGATCGCTGAAAAGACCCGTACCACAAAGGCAAATGTAGCAACTGCCCTTCAAATGCTCACCTGGGGAGTTAGGGTAAATGATTATGGTAATGCAGAATTGGATGAAAACGGTGAATTTATAAAAGAGCCAGATAAAGGGGTTAGTGAAGAGTTGTGGAAGGAAATGGTTGAATATGCAAAGAAAAATGGTCTTAAAGGGGGAAATTATAAAAAATTAAATCTACCATTTGAGACAGCTCTTATGTCAGAGCCACCTGAAATAAGGGAAAGGATGACCAAAAACGTCGAGGATTTTGTATATCATTTGCTAGTTGATGTGTTTAATGCAAAGGACACTGCTGATATTGCCAAGGAGCTCATTGCTAAGGCAAATTCATATGATCTAGGACCAAAAGCTGAAAAGATAGAAGATGAATCTAAGTGGGATATTGAAAAGATAAAGGCAATGGAGGCAAATGTAGAGGAAGATAGTGGGGATTATGACGATTAAATAGGATAGGGCACATGAAAGTTGTGCCCTATCTTTTAAATGAGTTGAATATCTTTGCTGCCATAAGTGCAGCGCCAAATCCATTGTCAATATTTAACACACTAACTCCACCTGCACAGGAATTTAACATTCCCAGAAGTGCACTGATTCCATTAAAGCTGGCACCATATCCAACAGATGTGGGAACAGCGAGGATTGGTTTTCCTGTAATGCCAGCAACTACACTGGGAAGGGCACCTTCCATACCTGCTACAACTATTAATATCTTCGCAGCTCTGAGAATATCTAAATAGGGAAGCAGTCTGTGAAGTCCTGCAACCCCGACATCTGTAATCAGTCCCACATTTAAATCAAAAAATTTTGCACACAGGTATGTTTCCAGGGCAACTGGAAGATCTGATGCACCAGCAGTTAAGATGATAATATCTCCATCTTCCTGCCATGGCGGATCTAAAGGGATTTTTTCTCCAAAAATAAATATCTTTGCCTCTGGATAAAATACACCTTTATCAAAAAGTTTTTCCAGTCTTTTTCCTGTTTTAATATCTAATTTGGTAATTAAAAGTTTATCCATGCCACTTTTCTCTATTATTGTCTTTAGCTGCTCAAAACTCTTTCCCTGACCAAATATAACCTCCCTGTGGCCAGTTCTAATCTCCCTGTGAGAATCCAGACAAATACCATTTGGGAGTTTTTTATATGGCAAATCCTTAAGAAATGTAAATGCCTCATCTACCGAGATATTTCCATTATCGAGATCCCTTAAAATATGTTTTATATCCAATTTTAATAACTCCTTTTTTGAGTTTTAAGTCCTCTTGACTTAAGTTGATTAATAATTATTTTATGTTGATTATATGATAAGCTCCTTTTGGAAGAAAAAAGATTGTATGGTTATCTTAAAGGTCTTAAGAATAGAAAATTTTAAAGGGGTTTGCAATGGCTGATTCAATTATATCAAAGGCCACTAATTTATTGATCGCTAGAAGACCCAAAGAAAAGCTAGATGGATTTTTTGAATTTTTGGAAAAAAATTTTGGAATTGATGGGGCATGCGTTTATATATGGACACCAGAATATAATATGTTTAGATCCTGCAACTTAGAGTGGGTAAAAGAGGATTTTAAAGAGTCTTTAGAGATGATAATAACTTCTCTATATAAAGGAGATGATATACGTTTTTTGCCCCTAGGAAAAAACAGTTATGCAGATGAAGTCTTAAAAACAGGTAAGCCTCTATATGTAAGGGATACAAGTAAATCACCTTATTGGGGGGATAGGATTAGATATAAAGGAGGCATTAGATCCACATACAACTATCTTCTCATTAATAGAGAAGATTTCAAAGTTATTATAATATTTTTTAGTAGACATAAAGATGGATTTTCAAAGGATTTTATTTCGTTCATTGAAGGAATAGTAGATAAATTATCTCCTATAATTGAGGTTATAATACATGAAGAGATACAAGAGATAGACAAAATTCATCTAAAAGAAGAACTTGAACAAAGGAATCACGAATTAGAAATATTATTAAATATGGCTAGGCAACTTAGCTTTGCCTCTACATATGAAGATGCCCTTAAGATAGTACGCAATTTACTTCCTTTTGGTGTAAAATATGATTTTTTTTCTATGTTAATAGTTTCAGAATATATAAAAAAAATATTTATATATCCCTATTATCATTTATCAGATAATTTAATAAACTATATAGTTGAAAATATGTTTAAAGAGCTTTCAAAATATATGAAAGTTGATAATAATGAGTTTGATATATATGTAGACGAACCAATGCATGATAATTTTCAGTGTATAAGAGAATTAGATGAACTTTTTTTGTCCCCAATAACTCTCTCTCCAGAGGAAAGAGAAATTGGTATTTTCTGTATTGGTAGGAAGGGAAAGGAGTTTAATAAAGAAGAGAAAAGATTTCTAAATCTTGTATTTACTCAATTAACAATAACATTTATTAGAATAATAGAATTTAAGGAAAGGGAAAAGAGTATTGTCCAAAATATGCTGTACAATTTCCCTGAAGGAGTGATATTAATAGATAATAACTTAAAAATACTCCTTTATAATAAGATTGGGGAAGAATTAATTTCTGAATTTGGATATATATCTAATAAAGATCAGTTATTAAAGTTTAAGGACATTTCCATTAAAAAGCTGATTAAATCTGTTAAAAGAGAATTAGACGTGGTGATTGGTAAGGGTAAAAAGGACAGGATATTAAAGTTAACAGTTCAGCCTATAGATATACCCTATCCCTCTCCTACATGGCTCGTAATGGTATCAGACGTTACTGAGCGTAGGAATTTTCAACAAAAGATGCATAAGATGTTGGAAGGCACGGTTTATTCCCTTGCCTTGGCAATTGAGAGGAGGGATCCATATACAGCTGGGCATCAAAAAAATGTGGCAAATTTGACAGTAAAGATTGCCCAAAAATTAGGTTTAGATGAGGAAAACATAAATATTTTATTTATGGGCGCTCTATTACATGACCTTGGCAAGATCGCAATCCCATCAGAGATATTGACAAAACCTGGTAAATTGACTCCTGAAGAATTTGCCTTAATCAAGACCCATCCAAGGGTGGGCTATGAAATTTTAAAGGACGTTGAATTTGTAGGTCCTGTGAAAGAAATGGTGCTTTATCACCATGAACGTTTAGATGGCAGTGGTTATCCTGAAGGGTTAAAAGGGGATTTAATACCCATGGAAGCCAGGTTATTGGCTGTGGCAGATGTTGTGGACGCCATATCTTCCCACAGACCATATAGACCCGCCCTGGGACTTGAGATGGCCTTGGAAGAGATAAAGAAAAATCGAGGAATACTCTATGACCCAGATGTGGTAGATGCATGTTTAAGTATTGATTTTTCAAAGTAAGTGTGCAAATAAATAATGTTGAGTTTATAATACATTGAAGGCCATTAATATTCAAAAATTCTACGAGTGTGATGGACAGATTTTTACTGGTTATTTCTGAAGTACACGACATAGCCCATTTAATAGAAGGGCTGAAGGAAAATAACATTCAATTTCATGTGAGTTGTGAATTAAATGAGATAAATACTATTTTAAAAAAGAGACGTCCAA
The DNA here is from genome assembly GCA_027063985.1 of Desulfohalobiaceae bacterium. Taxonomy (GTDB): domain Bacteria; phylum Desulfobacterota; class Desulfovibrionia; order Desulfovibrionales; family Desulfothermaceae; genus Desulfothermus. The sequence continues at coordinate 12,475 of JAMOQN010000028.1, read as the reverse complement.
ATTTAGTGCTTATTAAAGATAAGCTGGAAAAAATAGATTCAGAACAAATAGTATCTAAAATTGTAAATAGAGATGAAAGTCCATATGTAGTTGTTTTTTCGGAAAAAGCTGATGCGTCTTTGGCAAAGAAATTTCTAGACCTAGGCGTATTTGACTTCTGGATAGCTCCCATTATCTTAGATAAGATCTTGGTCTTTTTTAAAGAAGAGAGAAAGGATAATTTTTCAAAAGAACATAGCCCTCCAAATTATATAAAAATAGTTGGTGAGCATAAAAAGATAAGACTAGCGCTTGCCCTGGCAAAAAAGGTGGCCCCATCCAATGCAACAGTCTTGATTTCTGGAGAATCTGGAACAGGTAAGGAACTTATAGCAAAATATATTCATTTAAATAGTAATAGGGCAAAAGGTCCTTATGTGGCAGTAAATTGTGCTGCTTTGCCTGAAAATCTCTTGGAAAGCGAGCTTTTTGGTTATGAAAAAGGGGCATTTACTGGAGCATATAAATCAAAGCCTGGAAAGTTTGAGTTGGCTTCTGGGGGAACAATTCTACTTGATGAAATATCAGAGATGAACCTAACTCTGCAGGCAAAGCTCCTCAGGGTGATTCAAGAAAAAGAAGTGGACAGACTGGGAGGCGTTCAGCCAATCAAAGTAGATGTGAGGATAATCGCTACCACCAACAGAAATCTAAAAGAATATGTAGAGCAGGGAAATTTCAGACAAGATCTATATTTCAGATTAAATGTTATCCCTATTCATCTACCTCCTTTAAGGGAGAGGGGCGATGATGTGATCTTGCTTGCAAATTATTTTTTAGAAAAATTTTCTCATGAATATAATATTCAAACACCTGGATTCAGTGAAGAGGCCATAGAGTGGATGAAGACTTATGATTGGCCAGGAAATATAAGGGAGCTTGAAAATTTAATAGAAAGGGCAGTTTTGATTGCCCAGGATTCATATATAGAGCCAAGACATCTACTTATGGATTCCTTGGAAGATGATCTATTGGAAGATGTTCGTGATAAGGATTTTGAAGAAAATTCTCAAAAGCAAGAACATAGAGAGATTTTTAAGTTGGATTTTGACAGGATCGTTCCATTGGAAGAATTGGAAAAACACATGATAATAAAAAGTTTAGAGAAAACAAGGGGAAATAGGACCAGGGCTGCAGAACTTTTAGGCATATCAGTAAGGACCCTTAGAAATAAATTAAATAAATTAAAGGAACAAGGGATTACCTTATAAACAAAAAAACGCAGAATCAAAAAATATATTTGTATGTATAAGGGAGTGTGAATATGGGATATTTAAACAAAGAAGTAAGTGGGTTTTTAGAGAAAAGTTCCTGGATTAGAAAGATGTTTGAGGCTGGTTTAGAGTTAAAGAAAAAATTTGGTGAGGACAATGTCTATGACTTTAGTCTGGGAAATCCAGATTTGCCTCCACCAAAAAAGGTAAAAGAGGCACTTATAAATATATCAAATCATGCAGATAAACCATATGCTTTTGGATACATGCCAAATGCAGGGGCACCAGAGACCAGACAAAGGCTTGCTGAGTATTTGTCTAAAGAGCAGGGTACTGAGATCCCACCCTCAGATGTGATGCTAACTTGTGGGGCAGCAGGTGGCCTTAATTGCCTTTTTAGGTGTATTTTGGAGCCAGGTGAGGAGGTAATTTGTCTATCTCCATATTTTGTTGAATATGTGTTTTACTTATCGAACCACAAGGCAAAGGCAAAGATTGTTGAAACAAATGAAAATTTTGAAATAGACTTAAATAACATTGAACAGGCTATTTCAGAAAATGTGAGGGCTGTGCTTATAAATTCCCCCAACAACCCCACAGGTCAGATTTATACCAGAGAACAGCTAGTTGGATTGGGGGATTTGCTTACAAAGTTTTCAGAAAGATTTAATAGGCCAATCTACTTGATTTCAGATGAGCCATACAGGTTTTTGACATATGATGGGTGCAAGTGTGTGTCAGTATTTGAGTGTTACAGGAATTCAATTGTTGTTAGTTCCTTTTCAAAGAGCCTATCCCTTGCTGGTGAGCGAATTGGATATGTTGCCTTAAATCCAGAGCTTGAAGGAAAAGAAGAGCTTATGAACGGCCTTATATTTGTGAACAGAATACTTGGTTATGTAAATGCCCCGACCATAGGACAGAAGATTTTGGACTATGCTTTAGGTGAAAATGTGGATATATCAATATATGATAAGAGAAGAAACATTATGGCAAATATCTTAGAACAAGCAGGCTATGAATTTCTCATGCCAAAGGGTGGTTTTTACTTTTTTCCAAAATCTCCTATTCCTGATGAGGTGGAGTTCGTAAAGATATTGCAAAAAGAGCGAATTTTGGCAGTACCTGGATCTGGCTTTGGTAGAAAGGGATATTTTAGACTATCTTTTTGCGTTTCAGAAAAGACAATAGAAAATTCTGCAAAGGGATTTAAACAGGCCATTGATAGGGCAATGGCTTAGGCTACCCTTGTCCAAAAGATAGGATAGTTCAGGGTTTTATTGATTCCCTTTCTATATTTGACATATGCATTTAATTGATTTAACCATTGCCTTTTGGGCTTAGTTTGAAGTTCAATGTTCTAGGTTCGAAGTTCAAGGTTAAAAAGTGTTGTTGAGAATTTATGCGATTTTTTAAGAAAAAAATTCTATATAAAAATATGGGACTTATATGTTTGATAGCTTATCAGAGAGACTTGATGGAATTTTTTCCAAATTAAAGGGCAAGGGCACCCTGGATGAAAAAAATATCCAGGATGGCCTGCGCGAGGTCAGACTTGCCCTTTTAGAGGCCGATGTTAACTACAAGGTTGTTAAGGATTTTATTGAAAAGGTCAAAGAGCGAGCAGTAGGCCAGGAAGTATTAAAGAGTCTCACACCTGGCCAGCAAATAGTAAAGATCGTACATGAAGAACTAATAGAACTCCTTGGAGGAGTTGCTGAGCCCCTTAATCTCACCAAGACCCCATCTGTGATAATGTTAGTGGGTCTTCAAGGCTCAGGTAAGACCACAACAGCTGCCAAGCTTGCCCTTTATTTAAAGTCTCAAAAAAAGAAGCCGTATTTAGTTCCAGCAGACGTGTATCGACCTGCAGCTATAGATCAGCTATTTAAGCTCTCTAAAGAAGTGGATGTCCCTTGTTTTGAATCCACTTCAGACATGGACCCTGTGGATATTGCAAAGGAGGCAGTATCTCGTGCAAGGAAGAATTTTCTGGATGTTGTGATTATAGATACTGCTGGAAGACTCCATATTGACGAAGTCTTAATGGATGAGCTTGTGCGAATAAAGGCAGCAGTATCACCCCAGGAAATTTTGCTTGTTGCCGATGCAATGACTGGTCAGGATGCTGTGAATATTGCCCAGAGCTTTAACGAAAGGTTAGATATAAGCGGGGTAGTATTAACAAAGCTTGAAGGTGATGCCAGGGGTGGAGCTGCTCTATCTATTAGGTCCATTATAAATAAGCCCATAAAGTTTGTGGGTGTTGGAGAGAAATTAAAGGATCTTGAAGTATTTCACCCTGATAGGGTTGCTTCTAGGATCCTTGGGATGGGCGATGTACTTACCCTTATTGAAAAGGCGGAAAAGGCATTTGCTGATGAAGATGTAGAAGACCTGGAGGAAAAATTTTTACAGGCCAAATTTGATTTAGAAGATTTTAGAACACAGCTAAGGAGGATAAAAAAATTAGGTTCCCTTGAAGGAATTATGAAACTTATCCCTGGTATGGGGAAAATAAGGGAGCAGTTAAAACAGGCCCAGATGCCTGAGAAGGAACTTGTGAAAGTAGAGGCCATTATAAACTCAATGACCATTGAAGAGAGAAAAAATCCTAAAATTATAAATAATTCTAGAAAAGAGAGGATAGCCAGGGGAAGTGGTACTTCAGTGGCCGATATAAATCAGCTTTTGAAAAATTTTACTCAAATGCGAAAGATGATGAAAAAACTCACTGGAAAGGCCAAAAAGAACAAAGGAGTGATTCCAGGCATGGGTGCAAATCCTTTTGGAAATCCCCTGGCAGGAGCTGAGGCTGGAAATACTTTGCCAAAAAGCTTTTTTACAAAAAAGAAAAAACAAAGAAAAAAGAAAAAACAAAAAAGAAAGGCGAGAAAGAAAAAGTAAGAAAATGAGGGTTTGTTGGTGTTGCCTTTTGGCTTGAAAATGGTTATATTATAAATTCATTATTTTTTGGGGGGTAGAATAGATATGGCAGTGAAGATCAGGTTAATGAGATTGGGTTCTAAAAAAAGACCATTTTACAGGATTGTTGCTATTGATGGTTTGCGCAAGAGGGAAGGTAGAGCACTTGAGTTTCTTGGGTATTACAATCCAATGGTGGATCCAGCAGAGATTAAAGTTGATTTAGAAAAGGTTAAGTTCTGGTTTTCTAAGGGTGCACAGCCCACTGAAACAGTTAAATCATTGCTCAGGAAGGTTGGTTTTTACAAGGAGAATTAAAAATTTCAAATTTTGGTTTAGTTGTTTTTTGTAATCCTTTTGTTAAATTTGAGAAGTAGAAGTGGAGGTAGGTTATGTTCAAAGAATTAGTTGAGTACATTGCAAAGGCTTTGGTTGACAACCCTGATGCAGTACAAGTTACTGAAATTGAAGGGGAACAGACATCGGTAATTGAACTTCGCGTAGCCAAGGAAGACCTTGGCAAGGTGATTGGAAGGCAGGGACGTACTGCAAGAGCTATCAGGACCATCTTGGGTGCAGTATCAACAAAGGTTCAAAAAAGAGTGGTATTGGAAATATTGGAATAGGTTATGAAAAAACAAACCAGATCCAGATATTTGGTTCTGGGTAGGGTGAGAAAACCCCATGGACTAAAAGGGGAACTCAGTGTATGCAGCTACACTGATTCCCCTTTAGTTTTTAATAAGTTAAGGAGGATCTTTCTTCAGGTAAATGGCAGAAGGCCCCAGGAATTTAATATATTTAAGGTTAGAGAACATGGGAAATTCCTCCTTATAAAACTTAAAGATGTTAGGGATAGGGACGAGGCTGAAAAATGGCGTGGGGCTAAAATCCTTGCTTTAAGGGAAGATGTGCCTAAAGAAGAAGACGAAGTCTTTTTTGCAGATATAATTGGTTGTAACGTGTATTTACCAGATGGTATGTTTGTGGGTGTTGTAAAGGATGTTAAGAGATATCCCCAGGAGATATGGGAGATTCAAGATAAGGATGAAAATGAAATATTATTTCCTGCAATAGATAAATTTGTACTAAAGTTAGATGTGGAAAACGAAACAATAATAATTGACCCACCAGCAGGTCTTCTTGAAATCTACGGTTTTAATCCTTAAAGTTTTATTTCATTATTTCTCACCTAGGGCTAGGTTATATGCATTTTAATATCATCTCTATTTTCCCTGAATTTTTTACATCTCCCCTAAACACAAGTCTTTTAAAAAAAGCTATTGAAAAGAATATAATTTCTTTTTCATTTATAAATCCACGGGATTTTGCCACTGATACACATAGGAGTGTTGATGACAGGCCTTATGGAGGTGGACCTGGTATGGTGATGATGGTAGATCCCATTTACCAGGCCATAAAAAGCATTCCTGATCCAGGCAAGATAATCTTGCTTTCTCCTAGAGGTAAGGTGTTTAATCAAAAAAAGGCTAAGGAACTTAGTAAATTAAGCAAGATCACATTTATTTGTGGAAGATATGAGGGAATTGATGAGAGAATCGAAGAAATTTTAGATATTGAGAGGATTTCAATAGGTGATTTTGTGCTAAATGGCGGGGAAGCTGCTTGCCTTTCAATGATTGAGGCAATAGCCCGTCTAATCCCTGATTTTATGGGTAAATTAGAATCTACAGAATATGAGAGTTTTTTTTCAAACTTGCTTGAACACCCACACTATACAAGGCCAGCAGAATATATGGGCATTAAGGTTCCCGATGTGCTTTTGTCTGGAAATCATAGAGAGATTGAGAAGTGGCGGAGAAACATGTCTTTGATTGAGACATTTAAAAACAGGCCTGATCTATTGGAGTCCGCCAATTTATCCCCAGAAGATTATAAATACTTAAGGGAAAAAAAATTTAAGTTTTTAGGAAGAAATCTATATGTGGGACTGGTGCATTTTCCTGTACTTAATAAAGATGGAAAAGAATGTGCTGTATCCTTAACCAATCTGGATATCCATGATATTGCCCGTGTGTGTAAGACCTATTCAGTTAGTAAATATTATTTAATAACTCCAATTGAAGATCAAAAGGAGCTAGCTAGGAGACTTATTCACCATTGGATAGATGGGCCAGGCAAGGGTGCAAATCCAGATAGGGAAATAGCGCTTAAAATAGTGAGGATAATTGATTCAATTGAAGATGCAATAGATGATATAGCCAAATTAACAGGACAAAGACCTTATATTGTAACTACCAGTGCAAGGGATGAGGGAGACCTTAGTTTTTCTAATCTAAGGGAAATTTTAGAAAAAAGACCAATTTTTTTGCTCTTTGGAACAGGACATGGACTTTCAAAAAGGGCGATGGACATGGCACATGGAATCCTCCGACCTGTTAGGCCATTTGACAGATATAGACATCTATCAGTTAGATCGGCAGTGTCAATAATTATTGACAGGATATTGGGAGACTGTTTTTAAATAGTATTGAGCTCAACTTTCATATTAGCTTAATCTTAGTCACTGCCGTCTATATTATGCCACTATTCTAATCTGTTTTAGACCATTCCTATTTCATGTTACGCACGCAGAGTACATAGCGCTTGCTATCTTTATCTGCCCAGTAAGCATTTCCATTATACAAATATACTTCCCATACATACTTTTTTTGGTTTTTAACAGGAGTGGCACTCCAGTATGAACATATCCGGCATTTAAAACAGCAAGCATTTATAACAGGATTCCCGCCTCCTTTAGGGGAAACTATACTGAATAACTCAAATAAGGTGGGTAGTCTCCAATTGGTAAATCCAGCAAGATTTAAATTTTCGCAATATTTTTTTGCTTCAATCCACGTAACTTTGTCTCTATGACAAATCTGGCCATCCCCATCTGTATCTGCTGTTGCCTGTTGCCACATGAGGTTTGTCTTTGAATCAACTACCACCAATTGTCCATTAATCTTTTTTTTGTCCAAAAATTTCAGAAGATCATCGTATTTTTGCCCATATCCGTAAAATTTTTCACCCTTATCTGGTTTAGGACATGGAGTTTCAGTACATTGGTTGTAACATGTTACCCTGGGTTCCTCGGCCCTTGCTATGGTTCCTAGAAATATCCAAAGGGTAAAGTTAATAATAAATAGATGAAAAACCTTTTTGTAAATATCCATGATTTGCCTCCTTTTTTAAAAATGAATAAAACTAATTAACATACTTCATTCACTGTTATTTTTTTGTCGACTTTATTATAACCTATTTTTTATATTTTTCAACTTAATTCTTGAAAAATAAATTAATTCATATTATGGACACCCTTAACGTTGAAAGGTAATACTATTGAAATTTAACAGTATTAAAAATCCTTATGTCAATGGAAGGGGAAAAAGTTATTAACAAACATAGTGTCATAATTATAAGGAGGTTTAATCTATGCTAAAATCTAATTTAAAGAAATTGCTTTTGATTTTAATGGTATTTTTTACCCTGTTTTTGCCCCGGGTATGGGGGGCGGTGAAGGAAAAGGATTTATCAATTACCGCAGACCATACAAAATTTAAAGATTTAAAAGGAGATTTTCACAATGGGGAAGATTTAACTAATATGTGTTTGAAATGTCACAATCTGGCAGATAAGCAGATTTATAAGACTTTTCACTGGACATGGAAGGACAAGGGGGGCTTAAGAGGAAAGGGCGCTTATACGGTGAATAATTGGTGTATTTCTACAAACTTTATGCACGATGAAGAATGTAGCCTTTGTCATATTGGGTGGAAGGGCAAGGAAGAAGGTATAAATTGTTTTAAGTGTCACCTTCGGACCAAAGAAGATATTGCAAGTGATATGAAAGATTATTTGTTTTTTTCTCAATCCCAGGATAAAGATTCTCAGGAGATGGCAAATGATATAAAAAATACAATAAAAGAACACATGGTAAAGGTAGGACCTCCAACACGGAGGAATTGTGGAGAATGTCACTTTAAGGGTGGACATGGTGATGGAGCAAAACATGGAGACTTAGACACTTCTTTAATAAATCCCTCAAGGGATCTGGATGTTCATATGAGTCCTAAAGGTGGCAATTTTTCCTGTGTTAGATGTCATACCACTGTGGGCCATAATATTGCAGGAAGGTATTATATACATCCAGCGGTAAAGGAGAAAAAATCACTTATTGAGGATGATAAAACATCCAAAATAACATGTGTCTCATGTCACGGTCACACCCCACATAAAGATTCACTATTAAATGGTCATATAAAGAGAGTTGCGTGCCAGAGTTGTCATATTCCTGCATTTGCCAGGAAAAAACCAACGGAACTTTTGTGGGATTGGTCTACTGCAGGGAAAAAAGAAAAAGGAAGAAGAATCAAAAAAGTAGATAAATATGGCAAAGTTATCTATGGTTCTGATGTGGGCACTAAAAAATGGGCAACCAATGTGGTTCCAACTTATTTTTGGTATAATGGGACTATGGCATCATATACCTTGAAAGATACTATAGATCCCACCAAGGAAAATTTTTTAAATAAGCCCATTGGTTCTCCAACAGATAAAAACTCCAAGATCTTTCCCTTTAAAATTCATAGGGGAAAGCAACCATATGATACAAAATATAAAAGGCTGCTTCCTCCATTATTATCTGAGGATGTGAAAACTGGAGAGGAAGGGTATTGGAAAACCCTGGATTGGCAAAAGGCTTTAAAAGATGGGTGTAAAATTATGAAAATCCCGTATAGCGGCGAGTTTGGATTTGTGAAAACAGCTTGGGCCTATCCTATAAACCATATGGTGGCGCCCAAAGAAAATGCAGTAAAATGTATAGAATGTCATACCCAAAATGGCAGATTAAAGAACATAAGAGGGATTTATTTACCTGGCAGAGACAGGTTTGGTTTTTTGGATAACTTGGCATGGACAATTATCCTACTTACATTGGTTGGTGTTATTATGCATGGTATTGGAAGATTAATTTTAAGTAAAAGGAGGGCGTAAAATGAAGGGAAAAAGGATATATCTATTTACGAGATTTGAACGTATTTGGCATTGGCTTCAGGCCTTACTCATAATTGTTTTGTTGATTACAGGTTTTGAGATCCATGGTACTTATTCTTTATTGGGGTATGATAGGGCAGTATTTGTTCATAATTTTTGTGGAATTACATGGATTGTACTTTTCTTTTTGTTTGTATTTTGGTTGTTTGTAACTGGAGAGTGGAAACAATATATTCCAACAACCAAGAAGATGATTGATGTTATACTTTTTTATTCATATGGGATCTTCAAGGGAGAAAAACATCCATTTCATAAGAGTAGAGAGGAAAAACACAATCCCCTGCAGAGGATAGTTTATTTAATACTTGCATCTATCTTTTTGCCAATACAGATCCTTTCTGGAATTTATTATTACACCTATCATACATGGCCAAAATTAGGAGGACTTGCTATTTTTAGCTCCTTAGACCCAGTAGCCTTTATCCATACCCTATTTGCTTTTGTTATTTTACAATTTTTAGTAATACACGTGTACATGACCACCACTGGAGACACTGTTTTTGCCCATATAAAATCAATGTTTACAGGATATGAAGAAATAAAAGAGACCTCTAACTAAAGACACCTTTATTTCCTGGGCCTATGGATGATAACCATGGGCCTGGGGAAGTAATTATTAGGTAGTGTTACAAACATTGTGACAGAGTTCGATTTCCTACCTGTTGCTTTTTATAATCATTATTGATATAGCACCTTCCCATCACTTGATCTTTTTTATTTAAAAAGAGATAAATATTACTCTCTTCAAATTTTTTATGTAAAAAAAATGGGAGTTAAGGAGATGAACAGAGAACTTAAGGATCGTTTGATAGCTTATTTAGTTATATTGTACATTGGGATAACTTCAGCTTTCTTTTTTGTAATTGCTTTTTTTATTTGGCTTTTTACATTGCCCTTTGATAAAAACAAAAAGATTTTACATCTATTTACATGTTTTTGGGCATGTTTTTACCTCTGGACCTTACCTGTATGGAAGGCACGGGTAATTGATAGACATAAGATAGATAAAAATAAGGTTTATGTTATTGTAGCCAATCACCAATCCCAGTTAGATATTGTAGTGGCCTTTCTCCTTTTTTGCCATTTTAAATGGATTTCAAAAGCTGAAGTATTTCGTTTGCCATTTATTGGATGGAATATGAGATTGAATGATTATGTAAAACTGAAGAGGGGAGATAAAAAGAGTATTGAAGAGATGTTTAAAAAGTGTGAAGAATTAATTGCAAATGGAAATTCAATTTTTATTTTTCCAGAAGGCACCAGATCCCATGATGGTAAACTACAAAAATTTAAACCTGGAGCATTTATCCTTGCAAAGAAGATGAAGGTACCTATTCTTCCAGTAGTGATAAATGGTACCAGGGCTGCCCTCCCAAAATATACATTAAAGTTTCATGGGGTTCATGAATTTACCATAAAGGTATTAGATGAAATTCCATATGAAAAATTTAAAGATATGGAGATTGAGGAGATATCTGAAATGGTGAGAAATATTATGCTTCCCCATATCCAGGAGTGTTAGTCTAAGTTTGACATAGGTTTTATAGGGGATTTAATATCATTTAGATTTTTCCCTGACATCCTTTAGATATAAAATTCCAATGAATATGAGGCAAATAATTGAACAAAAGTAGAAATTATAACTAATTTCAATATATTCAGTTATTAATCCAAATACAATAGGCGCTATAGATGTAAATAAATTTATAGCAGTAAACCTAAGTCCCATTCCAAGTCCTGACTTTTCTGTTTGTATGTTTTCTGACATAAGCAACATACTCAGTGGTTGAGATATTCCAAAGCCAAGCCCCCACACTGAGATTCCAATGGTTATTATAATTAAATTATTTGTCAGTGGAATAATAGACATACCAATAAAAAATAAAAATAAGGTTAAATACATTAGTTTATTTAATTGAAAATTTTTAAAAATTTTGGCTATGAAAATTCTAACAATTGACATTGTAATTGAAAATATGGATATAAGTATACCTATTGTGTCGGCGTTGTAATTATTATTTTTTAAAAAAATTGGCAGAAACGAATTTCTTAAAGATGTGATAAATACAGCAATTGATGTAAATAAAAGTATTATAATCAGATTGGGTTCTTTTAAAAGCTCAGAGATGTCTTTAAATATAGATATATGACTTTTGTCCTTTTGTATTATATTTTTGTTTCTTTTTTTAGGTGTTTTGATAAATAGTCCTGGCAGGCTTATAAGTAGTGTGATTAAGAATAGTAGTGAAAAGTTAAAATAAGTTACAATAAGACCTCCTAAAAAAGGACCAAATACCTGTCCAATTGAACCAAATAGCGACAACTGCGCAAAACCCTTTGCCTTTTTATAATACTCCTTTGTAGAAGATATGGTAGTTTGAGCGCCAACTACAATTAAGAGGAATCCTAATCCTGCAATTAGCTGGGAGGAGATTACGCCAAAGAAATTTTTAAAGCCCAAAAGCAGAACAGAGGATATACAATTTAATAAAAATCCTAGCCTGACTCCAATAATTGGGGAAAATCTATCCATGATTCGTCCCAGGGGAATTGCCAAGGGAATTGACAGAATGCTCTGGGCACTTACAATTATCCCAATTAAAGCAGGAGAAAAGTTAAGGTATTTACAATATAAAGGGACTATTGGGAAGAGCATGGCACATCTGAGGAAATGCAAAAGGTAGAATATGTTCATGGAACATGTAAATAAGTTTTATCTACTTGAATTTCAAGATGAGAAGGGATTCAAGTTATTGATTTTTGCAATTTATATTTTTTAATGCTATTTACTCTGTAAAAATAGTTAATAACTGAAGAATAAAAAGAGGAGGAGGATAGTTATGAAAATGGAAGATGTGGTTTTGTCTTTGAACAAAGAAGAAGTTCAAGAGATATTAAGAATCTCTCTTGAAGATGATAAAGAAGGAGCACTTAAGATATTGAAAAAAATTGCGAAAAAAATGGAAAAAAAGCTTACACCAGCATGAGTTCCTGTATTTGAGGTCTGTTACAGACCTGGAAGAAATTTATATGGATAGATTTAAACCTCAATTATTTATCCCATGAATTAAACAGAAATTTAACTATTACAAAAAGATATTACAGTCCAAAATAAGGAGCATCCATGAGATTTTTCAATACAGCAGGGCCTGTAAGGTGCGAGGATCATTATTGTTTGCCCCCATTGGAGCGGTTAGACTTAGAAGAAGTGCTAATGCTAATTGATCAGAAAAAATACT
>JAMOQN010000027.1 GCA_027063985.1 Desulfohalobiaceae bacterium | reverse complement strand
GAGAGGCTGAATACATGGGAATCCTGATTGCAGCACTCCTGTTTCTGCTGGAATAAGCAAGATTTACTGGAGCTTCATATCCTGGAACCAATCTTTTGTAAGAATTTGTGGTGGGATTTGTGAATGCGCACAGGGCCTTGGCATGTTTTAACACACCACCAATAGCATAAAGTGCATTCTCACTAATGCCTGCATATTTGTCTCCAGCAAATGTTGGTTCTCCATCTTTCCAGATACTAATATGGGTATGCATACCAGAGCCATTATCCCCAAAAAGGGGCTTTGGCATAAAGGTTACAGTGAGATTGTGTCTTCTGGCAACGTTTTTGATTATGTACTTAAACCACATGAGCTGATCACCCATTTTAACCAGGGGCTCAAACCTCATATCGATCTCTGCCTGACCAGCAGTTGCGACCTCATGATGCTGGCATTCCACATGTATTCCTATTTTTTGCATCTCCAAGACCATTTCAGTTCTTATGTCCTGAAATTTGTCTGTTGGTGGAACAGGGAAATAGCCTTCTTTGTAGCGGGGCTTATAACCTAGATTTGGATTCTCTTCCCTGCCAGAATTCCATATTCCCTCTACAGAATCTACAAAGTAAAAGCTGTAATTAGAATTAACATCATACCTTATGTCATCAAAAATAAAAAATTCTGCCTCAGGACCAAAATATGCTGTATCTCCAATGCCTGTAAATTTTAAGTAATCTTCTGCCTTTTGGGCAATATATCTTGGATCCCTGGAATATTTTTCTTTGGTAATTGGATCAACTATATTCCCAATAAGGGCCAGGGTTGGCACTTCAAAAAAGGGATCTATAGTGGTTGTGGCTGGATCTGGAATTACCAGCATGTCAGATTCATTTATTGCCCTCCATCCTCTCATGCTGGATGCATCAAAACCAAACCCATCTTCAAACACCCCTTCATCCAATTCTTCTATTGGCACAGAAAAGTGTTGCCATACTCCAGGAAAATCAACAAACCTTATATCGACCATTTTTACATTATTCTCTTTGGCAAATTTCAATACGTCTTTTGGTTCCATTTAATTCCTCCTAATCTTTTTAATATTGTTTCGCTAATTACTAGCTATTTTCATGCCATGTTAATTTGACGGATTTTCAAGTTTTTTTCCCTAATTATTAGAACAATAATGTATTTTAGTTTAAAAAGATACAATTTTGTTACTTTTTAAACTAAAACAAATAACAAAACCTGAATTCTACTAAAAACTTAAGGTTAAGTTATGCTCTAAACCCATGAGCAATAGGAAAGCGCCAGCCAATCCCAAAGGCCCTTTTTGTGACCTTTAGAACTGGGGGAGTTTGTCTTCTTTTGTATTCATTGTTTTTTATCATGGATATAGTATCCAAAACCAGCTCCTTGTATCCAAGTTGGTTTATTATAAATTGTTCAATGTTTATAAATTGTTCAATGTTCTAAGTTCAACGTTTATAAATTGTTCAACGTTCTAAGTTCAACGTTCAATGTTTAAAGAACCTAGAACCTAGAACTTAGAACCTAGAACTTAGAACGTAGAACCTAGAACAATAAAACTATTTGTTTAGTCATCAAAAAAGTACAATTTTGTTACTTTTTAAAATCAAGTTATAATCTAAACCCATGAGCAATAGGAAAGCGCCAGCCAATCCCAAAGGCCCTTTTTGTAACCTTTAGAACCGGGGGAGTTTGTCTTCTTTTGTATTCATTGTTTTTTATCATGGATATAGTATCCAAAACCAGGTCTCTGTCCCCAAGTTTTTCTATTATTTTTGCTGGCTCTAAACCCTCTTCAATATATAGCTCAATTACCTTGTCTAAAAAATCATAGGGTGGGAGGGAATCTTCGTCCTTTTGGTTTGGTCTAAGTTCTGCTGATGGGGGTTTTGTCAATATTCTCTCAGGAATATAGGAAAATTTCTCATTTATCCGCCTGGCAATTCTGTAAACCCAGGTCTTTTTTACATCTCCTAAAACTGAAAGCGCTCCATTGGTATCCCCATAAAGGGTGCAATATCCAACTGCAAGTTCTGATTTATTTCCTGTATTTAAAAGCAAACAACCAAATTTGTTGCTAATTGCCATGAGAATTAATCCACGAAGTCTGGACTGAATATTTTCTTCAGTTACATCTTCTTTTTTGCCTGAAAAAATATCTTTTAATGTTTGTTTTGACTCAATAAAAAGACCTGTTATAGGTACAACATGAAATTCAATTCCCAGATTTTTTGCAAGTTCTTTTGCATCCTCTAAACTTTCAGGTGAGTTATACGGACCTGGCATGGCAACACCAATTATATTTTGTTTCCCAAGGGCCATGGTGGCTAAGGTTGCCACAACAGAAGAATCTATCCCGCCACTAAGTCCAATAACCACTTTTTTAAATTTAAGTTTTTTAAGATAGTCTGAGATACCAAGGCACAGTGCTGATATTAACTCATCTTCTAAATCCATTTCTATTTCTTTATGTTTTTTATCCAGATCTTTTGTGTCCCAAATAACTAAATCTTCTTCAAAATCCTTTGCCATTAGAATCATTTCACCAGCACCATTAAATACCATTGAGTGCCCCTGAAAAATGAGCTCATCATTGGCTCCTACCTGGTTTACATAAACCATTGGGATTTTAGTTTTAACGGTGTGTGTTGATATAATTTTCTTTATTTGATTTATTTTCCCTGCAAAATATGGAGAAGCAGCAATATTAATTATTAAATCAACTTGATTATCTGCAAGTTCTGATACAGGATCCTTTGAATAGCTACATAAATTTAACTCATCTATTGTCCAAATGTCTTCACAGATAGTAACACCTATTTTCATGTCCTTTATGTTAAATATTCCAACTCCTTGTCCTGGCTCAAAATACCTTGCTTCATCAAATACATCATATGTGGGCAAAAGATTTTTGTTATATGAAGATAATATCTTCCCATCTTTCATTAAGATAGCTGAATTGTAAAAGGGTTTACCCTTATTTTTATTTAAGGTAACAAGTCCAAGTAATACAAAAATATCTCTTGCCTCTGATGCTATCTTATCTAAATAATTCAGAGATGTTTCAACAAAATCCCATCTACTTAAGAAATCTAAAGGGGGATAACCTAGAAGAGATAGCTCTGGAAACACGACTAAATCAGCACCGAAATTCTTTGATCTGTTAATAAAATCTATTATTTTATTTGTATTGTACTCAAAATCTCCAACTATTGGGTTTATCTGGGCTATTGCTATTTTCATTTGTAATGCTCCATGAGTTTAATCTGGCAAATAATTTTTATTTTTTTCATTCTTGTCCACTTTATTTATGGGTAACATTAAAATAAACTCACTCCCCTTTCCTTCCCCTTTGCTTTGTACTTTGATCTCGCCACCATGAATTTTAGCAATACGGCGCACCAGTCCCAGGCCCAACCCAAGCCCAGGAGTTTTGTCTCTCATTCCCATTTTGAGTTGTACAAAATCCTCAAATATCCTATCTTGGTCTTTAGGGTCAATACCTATACCAGTATCCTTTACTGATATATTAAGCCAGTTAGTATTTAGAAGGGCACTAAAAAAGATTGTGCCTCCATCTGGAGTAAATTTCACTGCATTATCAAGGAGATGACGAACGGCTATCTTCAGCATAAAAGGGACTGCAGTTATATGAAGGTCAGCTATGTCTGGGTCAATCTCTGTTTCAAGATGTAGTCCTTTTTCCCGTACCATTGAATCTGCCATTTCTTTAAATTCATCTATTAATTCTTTCCCAGTGCACAATTCCATATTATAAGAGGATCTTTCGTCCTCTGCAGACGCAATAGTCAAGATATCTTCTATCATGGAGCTAAGATTTGCTCCAGCTTTTAGGATTAAGGAAATGTATTCAACCTTTTTATCAGGGGGCAATTGGCTTATTTGACTTTTAAGCAACTGCCCAAACCCTAATATGGCATTGAGTGGAGTTCTAAGTTCATGACTTATAGAGATGATAAAATTATGTTTGGCTTTAGCAGCACTCTGCGCTGCAATCAGGGCATTTTGTAACTCATTTTGTTTCGAAATGCGTTCTATACCTAATGCATAAAGGTTGGCTATCTGCTGCACAACTGCTCGGTGTTTGTCATTGTAATCATTGGGTGCATTGGCCA
>JAMOQN010000026.1 GCA_027063985.1 Desulfohalobiaceae bacterium | reverse complement strand
AAATGGCTCAAGGCTCAGTGGTGTTAAATGAGATTAAGGCGCCCTTGATTGCAAAAAAAGCAAAACCAGGACAGTTTGTTATTCTAAGGGCCAGTGAAACTGGGGAGAGAATCCCCTTGACCATGGCAGATACAGATCCAGAAAAAGGTACAATAACAATTATCTATCAAGTGGTTGGTAAGACCACAGCACTTTTTAAGACCCTCAAAGAAGGGGATAGCTATTTAGATATAATTGGACCACTTGGAAAGCCAACAGATATTGAGAAGTATGATGGAGATGTTGTTTGTGTTGGCGGTGGAACCGGGGTTGCAGTGCTTCACCCAATCACAAGGGCACTTAAACAAAAAGGTAACCATGTAATAGCTATTATAGGTGCAAGGACAAAGGATTTGCTTATCCTAGAAGACAAGATGAAGGCAGCATCCCATGAGTTACATGTATGCACAGATGATGGCTCTTACGGCCACCATGGATTTGTTACAGATGTTTTAAAAGAGACCCTGGAAAAAGGAAATGTTAAATTAGTTGTTGGGATTGGGCCAGTTCCAATGATGAAGTTTGTATGCGCCATGACCAAGGAATACAATGTCAAGACCTTGGTCAGCTTAAACCCAATTATGGTGGATGGAACTGGAATGTGTGGTTGCTGTAGGGTAACAGTTGATGGTAAAACAAGGTTTGCATGCGTTGATGGGCCAGAATTTGATGGTCATAAGGTGGATTTTGATGAACTCATAAAGAGGCTTAGGGCCTATTTAGCTGAAGAAAAAGAGGCCTACGAAAAATTTAAAGCAGCATTACAGGAATAAAAAAACAAAAGGAGAAAAGATATGGCAGAAAAAAAAGAGAAACTTCCTCGTCAAAAAATGCCAGAACAACCACCTGAGGTCAGGAGGAGAAATTTTAAAGAAGTGCCTCTGGGATACACTCCAGAATTGGCTATGAAAGAGGCCTCAAGGTGTTTGCAGTGTAAAAAACCAGCGTGTAGAGAAGGGTGTCCTGTAGGAGTTGATATACCAGGCTTTATAAAATTCATAAGAGAAGGGCAGTTTGATAAGGCCATAAGAAAGATATGGGAAAAAAATAGTTTGCCAGCAATCTGCGGAAGGGTCTGTCCACAAGAAGCCCAGTGCGAAGGAAATTGTGTTTTAGGTAAAAAGGGAGAACCTGTAGCTATTGGTAATCTGGAGAGATTTGCTGCAGATTACGAGAGAGAACATGGGAGTGGGGAATTGCCACCAAAGGCCCCACCAACCGGCAAAAAAGTTGCTGTAATAGGTTCTGGTCCATCTGGCCTAACAGTTGCTGGTGACCTTATACTAAAAGGACACGAAGTAACTGTATTTGAGGCATTTCATAAAGGTGGTGGAGTTCTGGTGTATGGAATTCCAGAATTCCGTTTGCCAAAAGACATTGTGGCGGCTGAGTTAAAAAATCTTGAAAGACTTGGCGTAAAATTTGAGTACAATGTAGTGGTTGGAAAGACCATTACTATTGATGAGTTGTTCGAGCAGGGTTATGATGCAATATATATTGGAGTTGGAGCAGGTCTTCCAAGATTTTTAAATATTCCAGGAGAAAATCTTGTTGGAATCTATTCTGCCAATGAATATTTGACTAGGGCAAATCTCATGAAGGCATATCTGTTCCCAGAATATGATACCCCAATTGCAAAGGGAAAAAACGTGGTTGTTATAGGGGCTGGTAATGTTGCAATGGACTCAGCAAGGACAGCTATGAGGCTTGGAGCTGACAGTGTAAAAATAGTCTATCGTAGATCAAGAGAAGAGATGCCAGCAAGGTTGGCTGAAATTCATCATGCAGAAGAAGAGGGAATTGAGTTCCACCTACTTACAAATCCAATTGAATTTTTAGGAGATGATGAAGGAAGAGTCAGAGGCATGAGATGTATAAAGATGGAACTTGGTGAGCCTGATGAGTCTGGTAGAAGAAGGCCTGTACCAATTGAAGGGTCTGAATTTGAGATGGAATGTGATTTGGTAGTAATTTCAGTTGGTGCTGGAGCAAATCCAGTGCTAACCAAGGCTACAGAAGGTTTAGAGCTCAATAAATGGGGATACATTGTAGCAGATCCTGAGACTGGCAAGACCAAGAAAAAAGGTGTCTGGGCTGGTGGTGATATTGTCACTGGTCAGGCAACGGTCATCCTGGCTGCAGGTGCTGGCCGTAAGGCTTCAGATTCAATCCATCAGTATCTTACCTGGGGATGGTAATATAAACAAAAAGAGAGGGCCTTTGCCCTCTCTTAATTATCTTATGCCAAAACTAGCACCTCTTTCAATCCACGTAAGTCTGTAACACTATGAAAAGATTGGATTTCTTCCTGAATCAAGAGGGGGTAGTTTTTGTCATGGATAAAGCATACAAAACTCCTCTTGCCAACCTTATAAAAGGTGTTTTATCAAAAAACTTATGGACAAACAGTATATTCAAAATCCCCATGATGTCTTTGTAAAGGAAGTCTTTTCTCATAAAGAGCAGGCTGAAGATTTCTTAAAAAATTATTTGCCTCAAAATATCTGCAAATTAATTGATTTTGATTCTCTTACTATTGTCAAAGACTCCTTTGTGGATGAAAATTTAAAAACACATTTCTCTGATTTACTCTATGAAGTTCAAATAAGTTCTAGAGATGGATTTATTTATTTGCTTTTTGAGCACAAAAGCATCCCGCAAAGATTTACTGCTTTGCAACTTCTCAGATACATGGTCAAAATCTGGGATCTATATCTCAAACAAAATCAATCTTCTACTTTACCTGTTATTATTCCATTAGTCATCTACAATGGTCACAGAAAATGGACAATAAAAACAAACTTTTCCGATCTTTTTGGAGAGATTGAAAAAGAGTTAGATATTTATATACCAGACTTTAATTACCTGCTTTACGACCTATCCACTATATCTGATGAAGAGATCAAAGGAAAGGTGATATTACAAGCAACTTTAATGGCTCTTAAATATCTTACTACACCTGAACCAGGCAAATATCTAAAGCGAATTTTTAGTCTTTTTAAAGACCTTGGTGAGAGCAATACACCTCTTCAATATCTAGAAACACTTCTCTCCTATATAGCCAGTGCTAGTGATAAAATAGACGAAAAAGATATAACAGAAGCAATAAAACAGATAAAAAAGGAGGCTAACATTATGCCAACACTTGCTGAAAAATGGATAGAACAAGGACGGATAGAAGGTCGTATGGAAGGGCGAATAGAAGGACGGATAGAAGGACAGAGGGAAGGACGGATGGAAGGCATGATTTTAGAGGCCCAGGAAATGGTTCTCGAGGCCTTGATAGAGAGATTTGGACTCATTAAACCAGATTTGTCTGTTAAAATTAAGGGAATTGTAAATAGAGAGGTTTTAAAAAGCCTACTTAAACTGGCTATTAGAGTAGAGTCTTTATCTGAATTTGAGGAAAAATTAAAACAGATTGACAAGTTCTAAGTTCTAGATTCTAGATTTTTGAAAGGTTAAACATTATTTGCATGGCCCTTTTCCACTAATCACAAATCACTAATCACGAATCACGAAACATTATGCCAACACTTGCTGAAAAATGGATAGAACAAGGACGGATAGAAGGTCGTATGGAAGGGCGAATAGAAGGACGGATAGAAGGACAGAGGGAAGGACGGATGGAAGGCATGATTTTAGAGGCCCAGGAAATGGTTCTCGAGGCCTTGATAGAGAGATTTGGACTCATTAAACCAGATTTGTCTGTTAAAATTAAGGGAATTGTAAATAGAGAGGTTTTAAAAAGCCTACTTAAACTGGCTATTAGAGTAGAGTCTTTATCTGAATTTGAGGAAAAATTAAAACAGATTGACAAGTTCTAAGTTCTAGATTCTAGATTTTTGAAAGGTTAAACATTATTTGCATGGCCCTTTTCCACTAATCACAAATCACGAATCACGAAACATTATGTCAACACTTGCTGAAAATCTGTGGTAGAAGAAAAGGATGATGGATTTTTGATGGGGAGGCTTAGATAAAAAATGATCAAAAGAGCTTTAGTGTTTTTTTCAATTTTGTTTTTTATGATATGTGTTAGTTCTCTGCATGCAAAGGAAAAGGTAATTTTAAAGGTTTTTCACGCAGGGAGTCTATCTGTTCCTTTTTCAA
>JAMOQN010000025.1 GCA_027063985.1 Desulfohalobiaceae bacterium | reverse complement strand
TTGTGCTCTGAGATTTTTTTAATACGCTATAATCCTTATATTCCTTCTGAAGTTGTATTTAAGAGTGTGTTTAAACAGCTTGAAGATGAGCGTGGTGTGTTAGATGAAGATGTATATAATCTTCTTGTTAAAGGTTTAAAGAGATTTTGGGAAGAGTATTTAGAAGATAAGGCCTTTAGTAAAAAGGTGATATCCAGACTTAAAAAGTATATAGATCCTAAACACATATACACATCTCCCAACCACCTTGTAGAGTGTTCTACTGATGCAACTGACCTTCGGATAGAACTTCCAATGTTTGTGGTTGCTCCTGGAAGTATGGAAGAAGTAAAAAAGGTAGTTGAGCTTGCAAATGAGATGAAGTTTTATCTTGTTCCCAGGGGTGGAGGATCAGGGCTAACTGGGGGAGCCATACCTTGCAGGCCCCGTACAGTGATTCTCAGTTTGAGCAGAATGAAAAAGATCCTGGATATAAACAAAAGTTCTATGACTATGTGTGCCCAGACTGGGGTAATTACACTTAATGCTGTGAAAGAAACAGCCAAATATGGACTTCTTTTTACAGTGGATCCAGCGTCAAAGGCATCATCTTCTATTGGGGGAAATATTTCTGAAAATGCAGGTGGTCCTTTTGCCTTTGAATATGGAACCACCTTAGACAACATCTTGAGTTATAAGATGGTCTTGGCAAATGGAAAGTGTATTGAAGTTAGGAGAAAAGCACACCCCAGGCACAAAATCTTGCCCCACGAAGTGGCTGTATTTGAGATCTATTCTGAAGACAATACCTTGATTGATGTTGTTGAGCTAAAAGGAGACGAGATAAGGGGAACTGGCCTTGGCAAGGACGTCACCAATAAGTATTTAGGAGGGCTTCCTGGAGTCCAGAAGGAAGGAGTGGATGGGATAATCACTGAAGCCTGTTTTGTGCTCTATAAAAAGCTTCCCTTTTCCTCTACGCTCTGTTTGGAATTCTATGGAAAGTCCATGGAAAACGCCATGCTGGTGATCAAGGATCTGGTGAAGTTAAGGGATGATATAAGAAAAAAGGGCGATAAGGTAAAGATGTCTGCCCTAGAAGAATTTGGGGCAAAATATGTTCAGGCAATAGAATATAAAAAGAAATCAAAATCCTTTGAAGGAGATCCAATATCTGTTTTACTTATTCAATTAGATTCTGAAGATAGGGAAGCCTTGGAAGAAATAACAAAACAAGTGGCAAGGCTTGCAAAGCAACATGAGAATGTGGATGTATTTATTGCAAATGACGCAAAAGAGGCAGAGATATTCTGGGAAGATAGACATAAATTGAGTGCAATTGCCAGGCGAACCAGTGGTTTTAAGATAAATGAAGATATTGTTATACCAATAGATGTTATCCCTGAATTTTCTAAATTTTTGGAGAAGTTAAATTTATATTATGCAGCCCTGGCCTATAGAGATGCCTTGCAGGAGGTGTTAAAAATCGATGGTGTAGATCCAGGTGATGAATTTATAGATATGGAGATCAATTTTGCATCTAAGATCTTAAAGGGAAAGATTGATGTTGCTAAACTTCCTGAACAAGAATTTATGCTTCAAATTCATTTTTTCTTCAGGGATCTAAAGAGCAGATATCCTGCTCAGAAGCAGGAAATTTCTGAAATAGAACAACACATGTTAAATACCAGGATAACCATTGCAAATCACATGCATGCTGGTGATGGTAACTGTCACGTGAATATCCCTGTTAATTCCAATGATGCCAAGATGTTGAAGTTGGCAGAGGAAGCAGCATCAAAGGTGTTTGAAAAGGTGCTCTCATTAGGTGGTGCTATCTCTGGTGAGCATGGGATAGGGATAACAAAGATAAATTATTTAGATGCAAAACGCATTGAAGAACTCAAAAAATATAAGGAAAAAGTGGATCCAAATAATATCTTTAATCCAGACAAATTAACCAGAAGATCTCTAAACTTTGTTCCTTATACGTTTTCTTTTAATAAATTAATTGAGGACCTCAATAAAACATCTATCCCTTATAAGGACAAACTAATTTACATCTTAAAAAACGTTCAGATATGTTCAAGGTGTGGAAAATGTAAACAGGTTTGCCCAATGTATTATCCAGAAGAAGGTTATTTATATCATCCTAGAAATAAGATAATTTCTTTAGGAGCCCTGTTGGAGGCCTATTATTATACCAAGATTGTTGAAAATAAACCCAATAAGAAGTTGTTAAAAATGATAAGGGTGATATCTGAAACATGCACATCTTGTGGTAGGTGCATGGAGATGTGTCCAGTAAAGATAAATACTGGGGAGCAGATTTTAAATTTACGGGCATTTTTAGAAGAAAGGGCAATATCTGGTCATCATCCAATAAAGGCTTCCATATTAAGATATTTAACTGAAAATAATGATTATCTTCCAAAGGTCACAAAGGTGCTGGCTGTTGGACAAAAGGTTCAAAATAATATTATAAAGGCAATTCCAGAGAATGTAAAAACAAAATTTAAGCATCCCTTACTCTCAGGCCCTGGTCCAAATCTGGGTATAATAGATCTCTATTCTAAGCTAAAAGCAAAGAAAAATAATTATTTTGCCTCTTATAGTTATATATTCAACGAGGAAGTATTCTATTTTCCTGGATGTGGAGCAGCATTGTTTTTTCCAGACATTGGACTTGCGTCTATTTATTTACTCCTAAAGTTTGGTTTTAAGGTGGTGATCCCAAATGAACATATGTGTTGCGGATATCCCTTACTTGCAAGTGGTTTAGGGGAAGAATATGAGAAGAACAAACTTAGAAATATTAAAAGGATAACTGCCACAATTAAGACACATAATATTATGAATAATGCAGAAATAGTGGTGCTTACATCTTGTGGAACCTGTTTAGAATCTATATCTTCTTATGGGCTGGAGCATTTTCTTGAGAAAGATACAAAGATGTACGACTGTACCCAGTTTTTAGTTGAAAAGTTCATAAGTAAAGGACTTTCTTTTCCGTTTAAGGAGAGATTGGATACAGAATTTCTTGTGTATCATCAGGCATGCCATGTGGAATGGTCTGGGGTGCCTAGACTAAAGTCCGCTGATATATATAAAGAAAAACTTGAAAAGTTGTTTGGCGTAAATATCAAAATAAGTCCAGGTTGTTGTGGAGAAAGTGGGCTTGGGGCCCTTACATCTCCTGCAATTTATTACACAATAAAAAAGAGAAAGAAAAAACAGCTTGAGCTGGACTTAAAAGACTATAAAAAAGAGCTTCCAGTCCTTGTTGGATGTCCTTCTTGTAAAGTTGGGCTGCAAAGGATATTCGCAGAAAGGGACCATAATCGAGAAGCTCTACACATATTGGAATTTCTCGCCTATCTAGTTGGTGGGAAAAAATGGAAAAAGGAACTAAAATCAATTTTAAAGGGTTAATGGGTTGTTAGCCTTAAAAAGAGAAAAATAATGGGGAAATATCAAAAACTGATATTTACAATATTAACTGGTCAAGCTGATAATAAAATAAAATTTATTGATTTGTGTAAGTTACTAAAGAAATTAGGATTTGAAGAAAGAGTAAGAGGAAGTCATCATATTTTTAGAAAAGAAGGAGTTATAGAAAAAATTAATCTCCAAAAAGATGGAACTCATGCAAAACCATATCAAGTAAGACAGGTAAGAAATTTAATAATTAAATATAAACTAATGGAGAAAATATAAAATGACTTATAAATATGAAATTATAATTTACTGGAGTAAAGAAGACAATGCTTTTATTGCTGAAGTTCCTGAATTGCCAGGATGTATGGCTCATGGAGATAGTTATGAAGAGGCAATTCAAAATATAAAGACTGCTATAGACCTTTGGATTGACACAGCAAAAGAATTTGGGGACCCAATTCCACAACCTAAAGAAGAAAAATTGATATATGCTTAAAGTCTAACGATAGGTGGAGGCCCCTAAACTCAAAAACCCCCACAAACCCAAATTGAGATGTGGAGGTATTTGCTTTAAGTTGATTAAGTTGGATGAAGGGATTTTTTGATGAAATACCTGGCTATAGACTATGGGCAAAAAAGGGTTGGTCTTGCCATATCAACTAGCGACGAAAAGCTAATTTTGCCCTATAAGACTTTGACTTACACATCAAGGAAGAAATTAGTAAGTGATATTAGTTACATAGTTGATACTGAAAATATCCAGGGGATAGT
>JAMOQN010000024.1 GCA_027063985.1 Desulfohalobiaceae bacterium | reverse complement strand
CCAATTTTTGATGTACAAAATGTTGTGGATGTTATAGATAGATATAAAGTAAATGTAATCTTTGCACCACCAACATTTTACATTGCACTTATGTCAAATGCAGAGTTTGTGACTAAAGAAAAATTAAGTAGTCTCTCTGTAACTGTAGGATGTGGTGCACCTGTACCTATTGAAGTTCAGAAAAAATGGAAGGAAATAACAGGGATTGATTTAGTGAATGGTTGGGGAATGACTGAGACAAATAGTGGTGGGATAATATCCATACCAAAAAGAAAAGAGAATCCAAACTCAATTGGTGTGCCAATATATTCAGAGGTAAAGATTGTGGATGAAAACGGAAAAGTAGTCAGGAGAAATGAACATGGAGAGATCTATTATCGTGGACTTCAGGTAGCAAAGGGGTATTTAAATAAGCCTGAAGAAACAAAAGATACTTTTTTAAGTGATGGATGGTTAAAAACAGGTGATAGGGGTTATATTGATGAAGACGATTTTGTATATTTTGTTGATAGAGTAAAAGATTTAATAATTGCATCAGGTTATAATATAGCACCTGTTGAAGTGGAAAATGTATTGTATTCTCATCCTGCTGTAAGAGAAGCAGCAGTGATTGGTGTTCCTGATCCATATAGGGGAGAGACAGTAAAGGCTGTAATATCGTTAAATCCTGGATTTGAAGATCAGATATCTGAACAAGAAATAATAGAGTTTTGTAGAGAACGCCTTGCCAATTTTAAAGTTCCAAGGATTGTAGAGATAAGAGATGAACTTCCTAAAAATGCAGTTGGAAAAATTTTGAGAAGAAAATTAAGGGAAGAGTTAAAATAAAAAACTAAGGGAGGGGGAGATGTCTTTTGAATTAAATAAAAATCTAGTACAAAGGGTATGTATTGGTGACATTTTTAGAAGAAGGGGATTTTCATCACCTAAAAAAACTGCTGTGGTAGAATACAGGGGTGATGAGAAAATTGAGCTTAATTATAAAGAGCTCAATGATTGTCTAAATTCTTTTGTATGGAAAATGAGAGAGTTTGGGTTGAAAAAAGGCGATAGAATAGGGCTTATTGGTCCAAATTCCACTGAATATTTGATATGTCTCGTAGGTTGTGCCAAAGGAGGTTTTGAGGCTGTTCCAATAAATCCATTATTAAATCCAGATGATCTGTTGTATATCCTTAAACATTCTGAAGTAAAGTCCATTATTTTTGATGACAGGTTGTACAATAATTTTAAAGATTACATACCCAATTTAAATTTTATAAACCATTTTATTTCCCTGCCAATAACCAATGTTCAGGTTGATAAAGATATAATAATTTTAAATCCACTTGTCCCTCAAAAAAACGATGAAATTGAGGACGTGATTATACAAGATAGAGATAATTTTGAAATTTTGTATACAAGTGGGACAACTTCCAGGCCAAAGGGAGTCCAGATATCCCATTTATCTGTATTTATAATGTCACTTAGTAATTTAATAGAGGTGGGATTTAGCTCAGATATTGTTGGAACAACCGTTATGCCTTTATTTCACTGTGCTCAACAGACATTGACTATTTCCATGTTACATGTTGGTGGCACCACTGTAATATTCCCCTCATTTGATCCTGAGATATTACTTAAAGCCATAGAAAGAGAAAAAATAAATCATATATTCTGCCTCCCAATGATGTATAAAGCATTAATAGAGCATCCTTTAATTAAAAAAGTTGATGTCTCAAGTGTTAAAAACTGCATTTATGCTATGACTCCAATGGATGAAAATACATTAAAAAAGGGAATGGAGGTATTTGGTGAGGAAGCAGAATTTATTTTGGGAACAGGACAAACTGAGTGCTTTCCTTCTACTAATTGTTTTAAAGGTAAGTGGCAATTAAAAAAACAAGGAAATTATTGGGGAGAATCTGCACTGGTATTAGATACAGCTGTTATGGATGAGTTTGGAGAAATCCTTCCTCCAGGAAAGATTGGTGAAATAGTATGGAGAGGGCCTGCTGTAATGAATGGTTATTTAAAAAATGATGAAGCCACAGAAGAGGCTTTCAAATATGGTTGGCATCATTCAGGAGATTTAGGATACTTTGATGAAGATGGACTTTTAGTCTTTGTTGACAGAAAAAAAGACATGATCAAGACAGGTGGTGAAAATGTCCCTTCAATAAAAGTAGAGCGGGTAATTTTATCTCATCCAAAAATAATAGGAGCAGCTGTTGTTGGTCTGCCACATGAAAAATGGGGAGAAGCGGTCACCGCATTTATAGAGGTCTTACCAGGAGAAGATATTCAGCCAGATGAAATTATTGCTCTATGTAAAAAACAACTCGCTCCATTTGAAGTTCCTAAAAAAGTAGTAATATTGGATTATCTTCCAAAAACTGCTACAGGAAAATTTCAAAAGAACATATTGAGAGAAAAGTATAAAGATCTATATGAGATTGAAAAATAACATAAATTAGGAGTAAGGAACATGGCTTTTCAAGATAAATGTGGTTATCAAAAATATTTTTCAAAAACCCATGAGATGGTGAGGCGGTCAGTTAGAGAGTTTATAAATAAAGAAGTGAAACCCTATATCCAAGAGTGGGAAGAGGCTGGTGAGTTTCCCAGAGAAATCTATGAAAAGGCTGGTCAAATTGGAATATTAGGGATAGGTTATCCTGAAGAGGTGGGAGGCACTCCTGGCGATATTTTTTATAAAATTGCCGCTACAGAGGAAATTGTGAGATCTGGATCAGGAGGGTTTGCAGCGTCTTTGGGCTCTTTAGACATCGCAATTCCTATAATTATAAGACATGGTACAAAGGAACAACTGGAAAGATTTGTAAAACCAGTGATTCAAGGAAAGAAGATCGCTGCACTTGCAGTTACAGAACCTTCAGGAGGATCCGATGTTGCCAATTTGCAAACAACGGCAAAAAGAGAGGGAAATTATTATATAGTTAATGGTTCTAAAATCTTTATAACAAGTGGATATAGGGCAGATCAGATAACATGTGCGGTGAGAACTGGGAAACAAGGGGCAGAAGG
The DNA here is from genome assembly GCA_027063985.1 of Desulfohalobiaceae bacterium. Taxonomy (GTDB): domain Bacteria; phylum Desulfobacterota; class Desulfovibrionia; order Desulfovibrionales; family Desulfothermaceae; genus Desulfothermus. The sequence goes on along the minus strand of JAMOQN010000024.1, from coordinate 1,180 downwards.
GATCAGCGTTTTAGTTATTGAAGCCTCATCACCAGGGTATCATACTTCTACTCCTTTAAAAAAAATGGGGTGGTGGGCATCTGATACTGCTCAGATATTTTTTGATAACTGTAAAGTGCCAGTTGAAAACCTAATTGGAGAGGAAAATAAAGGATTTTACTATCTCATGGAAAATTTTCAGTCAGAGAGGCTTCAGCTGGCTATTATGGCAAATATGACTGCACAATTGGCATATGAAGAGGCCCTCAAATACGCAAAGGAAAGAGAGGCATTTGGGAGAAAAATTAAGGACTTTCAAGTGATAAAACATAAGTTAGTAGATATGGCTACTCTAATAGAAGTTAGCACGGAATTTACCTATAGGGTTGCAGCAAAGATTGATGCTGGAGAAAATCAGATAAAAGAGATCTCCATGGCAAAAAATTTTGCATGTATGGTAAGTGACAAAGTTACATACGAGGCAGTTCAAATATTTGGTGGTTATGGTTATATGAGGGAGAGTCTGGTGGAGAGATTGTATAGAGACAGCAGAGTTCTTTCTATTGGTGGTGGTACAACTGAAATTATGAAAGAAATAATTGCAAAATTTATAATTTAAGGAGGAAAAAGAGATGGAAAATTTTGTGATTAGGAATTTAAAAGATGTAGAAGAGATAGAAAAGGTTCCTTTGGAGCAAAGGATAAAAGAGAAAAGTACCTATGAAATGATTGTAAATGGAGCATCTATAAATCCAGATGCTCCTGCTATAAGCTTTCTTTTAGATGGCAATAGTTATAAAAATCCTCAAGTAATTAATTACAGAGAATTTTTAAAAAAGATAAGACAGACTGCAAATTTATTGTACCATTTAGGAGTTAGAGAAAACGATGTGGTAAGTTATATACTTCCAAACCTACCACAGACCCATTATGTTTTGTGGGGTGCAGAGGTCGCTGGAATAGCTGGTCCAATAAATCCACTTTTAGAACCACAGGTAATAAAGGAGATTTTAAATGCAGCAAATACAAAGGTACTTGTTGCCCTGGGACAATTTCCTGGTGCTGATATATGGGAAAAAGTAGAACAGATAATTGATCATGTCCCATCTTTGACCCATGTAATAAGAATAATGGGTCCATCTGATAAGTCAAAAAATATAATTGGATATGAGGAAGTTATAGAAAATTATAATGGAGAGAG